>JBEBGA010000494.1:0-1859 GCA_040081695.1 Pyrinomonadaceae bacterium | reverse complement strand
AACCGATAACCGCGTCGCGGCACCGTCTGTATCGGATCATCAGCGTAACCATTTTGCTGAAAAAACCTACGAAGCAAGTAAACATTCTGCGGAAGCACACCTTCCTCAACAAACGAATATGTCCAAACGCGATCGAGCAATTCTTCTTTCGACGCAACCTCGCCGCTCTTCTCGACCAGCACACAAAGCAGTTCGACGGCCTTGACCGGCAGCTCTGCTGGCCTGCCATCGACCCACAAAAACCTTTTAGCGAGGTCGATCTCGAACCTGGCGGCTTGATGCAAGTTGTTACGAGCACTGGACATATCGTGCTATGAGAAATTTTTGAGAAAACTTTGAGAACAAAAAAGGACAACGGCTGGCGATTCGTTCAAGAATGTTCCCACACAAATTCCGACAAACGGCTTTGAAAGCTGATAAGCCGATATTACAGCAGAAATGATCAAACGAAAAGAGATTTTTATCGAGACACGCCGCACGGAGCGAATCACGATCCGCCGTTTTCCGGAGCCTGAGAGGAAAACGGAAACGCGCTGCCCCGAATGTGGCTGGTTCGATGCATCCGAACATAGTGTTCATGACACGGATGCACGAACCATCCAGCTTTTGCCCGAAAAGGAAAACACATTCTAGAAGAGGAACTATGTCCAAAGCCATGAAACGACTCATCACCCTAATCTTTCTCGCCCTCGCAACCTCCGCAATTGCCGCTGCTCAGACAACGCAGTTCGGCTATCAGGGTAGCCTTGTCAATGCGGGCTCGCCAGCGAGCGGAAGCCATGATTTTGAATTCGCGCTATTCGACGCCCAGTCCGGCGGGGCGCAGCTTGGCACTACTAATACGCTAAACAACGTCTTTGTAAACGCTGGTATTTTCAATGTAACGCTAAATTTCGGCAGCCAGTTCCCCGGGGCTGACCGCTTTCTCGAGATTCGCGTCCGCCCAAGCGGCGGCGGCGGCTTTACCACGCTCATTCCGAGGCAAAAACTGACGAGCGGCCCATACGCAATAAAGAGCCTGACCTCCGATACCGCCACCAACGCAACCCAACTCGGCGGTGTCGCCGCCAACCTGTACGTCGTAACAACCGACCCGCGAATGACCGATGCACGTGAGCCAACGGCCGGAAGTAACAGCTACATTCAAAACCAGAGTGCCTCGTCACAGGCCTCGTCTAATTTTAGAATCAGCGGCACCGGCCGAGCCAATATTATTTCTGCGGACTCAGGCTACGGACTGGCTGGGATCTCGATCATCAACATGCGCGGGACCGATGTTACCTTCGGGCCGAGCGCGGGATTGAATCAGCTTGGTTCCGAGAATCTTTTCGTCGGCCGCGGAGCCGGTGTCGGGGAACTACCGGCGAGTGGTAACACGGGAAGTGGGAATTCGGTGGTTGGTGTTTTCACCGGACAAAGACTTAACACCGGTTCCTTTAATTCGCTATTCGGGATTCGTGCTGGCGACTCTGTTCGTACTGGAAGCAACAACACGATCATTGGAGCGGATGCGGATGCGACTAACGGACTATCGTATGCGACAGCTATAGGCTCGGAAGCGGTCGCAGATGTCTCGAATTCAGTATTCCTCGGACGTTCGAGCGGTGCCGACGCCGTTAGGATTCCCGGCACCCTTTATACGGGAGACAATGTAGTGGTCGGACAATCCACCGTCCCGCCCGGTTTGGGAGCGAATAATCTCTACGTCACTAATGACGGCGGTGACCCCAACAACAGTTTTCGGCTTGACGGATCCGCAAATAACTTATTCATAGTTGCTCGCTCCGGGTCCGGGGCGACTGCCGGAGCTGGTATCGTCTTTCGAACCTCCCTCGGACAAAGCGGCGAAACGACTAGAA
>JBEBGA010000138.1:0-7422 GCA_040081695.1 Pyrinomonadaceae bacterium | reverse complement strand
ATATTCGAGAGCGTTGTCTTGCCCATGCCCGGCGGGCCGGTCAGCAGGATGTGATCGAGAGCTTCGCGTCGCTTGAGCGCGGCTTTCATAAACACACGCAGATTTTCCTTGACCTTGGTCTGGCCGATATACTCAGCCAACTGCGCCGGACGCAGCGTCGCCTCAAAGCGGCTCTCGTCAGCGGAGAGGTCTTCGTCACGGATGTTTATCGCGGCGGCGTTACTCATTGCCTAAAATAATAGCCCCTTGTTGTATAAAGCCAAAATATCCATTGAAAATGCGACCGTGCAATGCAGTAAGAGTCCAAGCCATATCGTGCCGTTTTTGTACGAGATCCAGCCGAGAAATAATCCCGCGAAGATCGCGGCGAACGTCTCGGGCATAGGCTTTTGAAAGTGGATCATCGTGTACGGCACGGTCATCGCCAGGATCGAATACACGCCGAGCGACGGTTTTAGACTGTGCACGAGAAAGCCGCGAAAAAAGAATTCGAGGCCAAAGAATTGAAAGAAATATACAAGTTCCCAGATCAGCAGCGTCCATGAAAGATACGGGTCTGCGTTGTAAACCTTTAGGAAGGGATATTTTGCCGAAAAGCTGCCGGTCAGCGACATCAGATAAACGAGCGGCAGCATGATCGCGATGCAGAGAGCGAGGAGCTTCAAAAAGCCGGGCTCGATCTTGAGCGTAAGTCCGATTTCGCTAAGCTTTCGCTTTTGGACAAACTTTATAAAGACCGCCGGTATTACGAAATAAAACGTTACCGAAACAAATACCCACCAGATCAGGCCGTAGAGATTGTTGTTTGTCGGGTGGGCGGCTTCGTCGCCGATGTGAGCAAAGCGGGTGTTCGACAGTATCGACGCGAGATAGCTCGGGTCTTTGAAATACGTGATGCAGGTCAAACCGATCGCCGCATAGACAAACGCGAAGACCGCACGGCGGTCGAGTTTGGCAAAATCGCCGCGAATTTGTGTAACAAGTTCGAGCATCGCGTCGGCGTTATTTAGCGAGCACCTGCAGAGCCTTTCGCAGTAGCTTTTGGACCGTGATCTCGGTGCCGTCCTGTGCTGCCTGCTTGAGAGCCTTTTCGGCAGCCGGGCGTTGGTACCCGAGATTGACGAGAGCGGACAGGGCGTCCTCGAACACGGCATCAGCGGGCAACGATGACACGGAACCGAAATCGGAAGCGGTGGTTCCACCGGACGAAAGCTCACCGATCTTATCGCGAAGCTCGATCGCCAAACGCTCGGCGGTTTTTCGTCCGACACCCGGAATGCTCGTCAGCCGTGCGAGGTCTTCGGTACGGATCGCGAGGATAATCTCATCCGCACTCATACCCGAGAGCATGGTGATGCCCATCTTCGGGCCTATGCCTTGAACTGAGATCAGACGGAGATAGAGGTCTCGTTCGCGCACAGTTTTGAAACCGAAAAGCTGTATCGCGTCTTCGCGGACGTGGGTGTAAATACGCAGCGAAACATCCGAGCCGACCTCGCCCAGCTCATAAAATGTCGAGAGCGGTATCGACACTTCGTACCCGACACCGCCGACATCGACGATAGCCGCATTTGCTTGTTTTTCGAGCAGTTTGCCGGAAAGAAAGGCGATCATTGTTTCACACGTGCAACGCAAAGTGTAATAGAATTTAGGCGTAAGGGCAACGCTTGTGGCCCCAAGATCGTCATAAATTTGCCTTTATTTTGCGTAATTGCCGATTTTGCTTTGCCGCCGAAAGTGAAAGGTATAATATATAAAAATACGGTAGCAATTAATGTATGTGAATCCGTTTTTGCGACTCCGGCGTAAGTAGTAGTATAAGGAGTTTTTTTAAGATGAATTGGTCTAGCAGTAAAAGTTTTATCACTCGAGCATTGCCATTTGCCGCAACTTTTGTGGTCGCGGTGTTTGTTACGAGCTTGTTCGTAGATCTCAACGGACCGCGAATGCGCGGCTTTCACGGTAAGCGTCACCAGGAAATGATGAGGCTGAGAATGGAATATCAAGAGCTGAAAAATGAAAATCTTCGTTTGCAGGAACAGCTGGACGCATTCAGATCGGAGCATGGATACAGGCATCCGGGGAAAAAAAACTTTTGTGTTAATGAACGTAATGATCTGTCATCTACCCCGCCCATGCCGGTTGCACCGCACGCAGAGAGATAGGTTTTTTTGAGAACTTAGGCCACAGATTAACTCTGTCCGATCGGATGTGTTAATCTGTGGATTCCTATTTTTTATGGACGAATCCTCCGCTCGAAAACTTATTGTCGAGGTCGGCAAACTGCTTTATGAACGCAGCTATGTCGTTGCGTTTGATGGCAACGTCAGCATCCGATTGGACGACAACACGGTGCTTGCGACGCCCACGATGACGTCAAAGGGGCGGATGACAGAGGATTGTCTTGCCTTGACGGATATCGAGGGCAAGCCGCTCAATGATAAGCGGGCGTCGTCTGAGCTGGCCATGCATCTGCTCATCTATAAGATGCGGCCCGATATTAACGCCGTCTGTCATGCTCATCCGGCACACGGGACGGCGTTTGCGGTTGCCGGACTTGCGATAGATCAGCCGATCCTTTCAGAAGTTGTTTTGACGCTCGGGTGTGTGCCATTGACGGCTTACGGAACGCCCTCGACCGACGAACTGACCGAGGCGATGAAACCTTTTGTCCCGCATCACAACGCACTCTTGATGGCCAATCATGGTGCGGTGGCATATGGCGAACATCTCTGGCAGGCATATGACCGGCTTGAGACATTGGAACACACTGCAAAGATCGCGATCCTGGCCAAGGCTTTGGGCGGAGCTAACGACATTCCAAAAGAAGCTATCGGTAAGCTGATAAAATTAAGAGAAAAGGCAGGTTTTCTGGGTGAAAACGCCCGTTGTCAGGCTTGCGGGTATTTGCATGAAAATGATATCGCCTGTGATCTTGATGTAAATTATCCCGTTCAGGGCGATTCGAACGGCAAAAAGATCTCATTTACACGCGAAGAGTTGATCGAGCTTTTGAGCCAAGCGGCCAAGTTGGGTTAAACTAACAAAACTTTCGTAATTCTAAAAGACGAACCAGGAGCAAATAAATGCAAGAAGCATTAGGAATGGTTGAAACCAAGGGACTCGTGGCGACTATCGAAGCGGCAGACGCAATGGTCAAAGCAGCGAACGTTCAACTCGTAAGTTACGAGAAGATCGGCGCCGGATTTGTCACGGCTATCGTACGTGGCGACGTTGCCGCTGTAAAAGCTGCAACCGACGCCGGGGCCGCCGCCGCACGTCGCGTTGGCGAACTCGTCAGCGTCCACGTCATCCCGCGTCCGCATTCAAGCGTTGATGAGACGCTGCCAGTAGTGAAGAAGTAGGCAGTTGCAGTGGCAGTCGGCAGTGGTCGATTGAGACACTGTCTACTGCCGCTGCCTACCGCCAACAGATATGATTATTGCCAGAATACTGGGCACCGTCGTGTCCACGCAAAAAGACGAACGCCTGCACGGAAAAAAGCTGCTCATCGTCAAGCCGATCAATCTCGACGGCACTGACCAGAGCGGCTATGTTGTTTCCGTTGATACGGTCGGGGCTGGCTTTCACGAAAAAGTGATCGTCGTCAGCGGCTCGTCCGCACGTCTTGCTGAGGGTAATAAAGATTGCCCGGTAGATTCAGCGATCATTGGCGTTATTGACGAGATTGACTTTCACGCGTAATTTTTCAAATGCAGATCGCCCGCGTCATCGGAACCGTAGTCGCGACCGTTAAGAATGAAGCTCTCGACGGACGAAAGTTTCTTATCGTCCAGACGCTCGACGCGGATCTTAGACCGAAGGGAAGCCCTACCATCGCGCTTGATGCAGTCGGCGCTGGTGAGGGCGAATTGGTTTTTTGGTGTCGCGGCAAGGAGGCGTCGTTTCCGTTCAAACGTGACGAAACGCCGACGGACTGCACCATTGTCGGAATCATTGATTCGGACGCGCACGTTTTTTATCCATAAATGTTGTTAGCGAAAGTCATCGGTAACGTTGTCGCAACGCAGAAAAATCAGCGTTATGAGGGGACGCGTGCGATGTTATGCCGCCAGATCACCCCGGACGGGGAGGATATGGATTACACGTGTATCGCTTTGGATTCCGTCAACTCAGGTGAGGGCGACATCGTCATCATTGCCCAAGAGGGCTGGTCGGCATCGACGGCCGCGACGGGCAAGCCCGGTGCTGCGATCGATTCGGCGATAGTTGGCGTGGTGGATTATCTGGATCTGCTCGAAAACGATCAAGAGGGAAATGTCAGCAAACGAAACTAAAAATCCCACAGACCTGGCGGCACTCTTTGCCGCCGTCGAGAAGATAACCCATCGTCTCGATAAACTTGAGAACACCGGGGTCTCAAACCACAAACCGCTCACATCGCACCCGTCTCTCGACAAACTAAACATCGCCGAGGCTATCGCAGACTCGATCTTTGGGGCCGAGTTCAAAGAAAAGGCCTGCCAGTTCGAGCCCGGCAAGCCTTGTGACCATTGTTCGATGTGTAATTCCCGCGGTTTCTAATTATTTATTAGCAGGTGCGGTATTTGCCGGAGCAGGTGCTGCCGGAGCCGTCGTTGGTTTGCGGATCGAATTTGCATCGCCGACATTCGGCACCGTTTTTCCTTTTTCGTCAGCCTGGAAAAATGGCTCTTCTTTGAATCCAAGCAATCCTGCGGTCAATACTGCCGGGAACGAATTGCGAGTCGTGTTATAACTCGTGACGGCGTCGTTAAAGTCGAGCCGAGCCGTATTAATGCGGTTTTCGGTTCCGGCCAGTTCGTCCTGTAGCTTCATAAACGCTTCATTCGAACGAAGCTGCGGATAATTTTCCTGCAAACTTAGCAAGCGGCCGATAGTGCCGCCAAAGCTATTGTTGGCATCGATGATTGCCTGTTTTTGTTCTGGCGATTTGTCGCCACCGGTTCCGGCGGGTGCGGCTTGCTGGGCGTTCAACAGCTTCGAGCGGGCATCGGCGATCTGACCAAATACCTCTTGCTCTTGGATCGCGGTCATTTTAGCTATCTCAGCCGAGTTTGGGATCAGGTCGGCACGACGCTGCATCGAGCTTTCGACGTTTGCCCACTTGCCTTTGACCTGCTGCTGTTTGGCGGTCAGGTCGTTGTAGCTGCATCCGCTTAGGCCAAATACGGCGACCAATACTACGGTCAATAAAATTGCTCTTTTCATAATAATTCTCCTATTTTCCGGCGGCATCGACCGCATTAATAACCTGTTCGATCTGCTCCATATACTCGCCAAAAAGTTCATTGGCACTTTTTTCATCCAATTTCACGGTGTCACTATTTTCGCGGATATCAAAGATCTTTTCAAACGATGTTCCGTCGATCTGTAAATGTTTGACCGTCTGAGCGACGATCTCGGGCTTTGTCGCAGGCGGCGTCTGTCCGTTAATTATTAGCACGGCTCTGAACAACGCCGCGAAACTCGATAGGCTTTCCGCCATTAGTCGCTTCAGTCCGTCAACGGATGCGGACGCCGGAATATATTGTCGTCGAAGTTGAATGAGTTTGCTGCGAAGCTCATATTCCGTCTGCAATCGCAGGAATTTATCCGAGATATTCAAACCGGCGAGCACATCAGGGCCGAACAACACTCTGTGTGCGACGGTCATCTGGTGAAACTCGATCGGGAACACATCCGCCGCATTTTGCAGCTCGGATTCGGTGAAATAAACGGGCACGGGATTACCAAGCCGCGTCCATTCACGAATGCACGCGTGAGCGTTCCTTAGATCAACGGGGCCTATTTTTTTTAACGCGACGAGTATGTTGTAATCCGATTGTTTAGGCACAAAATCACCCGCCGCTGCCGAGCCGTAAAGCACAACAGACACAAGATTTTCGCGATGCGTTGACCGCAGATCATCAATAAAATCAGCGAAATAATGGTTCATATTACCAATCACCTCCAGAGCCGCCACCCCCAAAATCGCCTCCACCCGAGAAGCCTCCAAAGCCGCTATCTCCTGATGACGAGCCCCAATCACTGGACGAACTCGATGAACTCCCGCCCGATAACGCAGAGCCGATAATGCCGCCTATTACGGCCGATGCGATGTTGCCGGCAACGTCGTCATTGTTCCGACCGCCGCCAAATCCGCCGCCGCCCCAACGGTTGCGGTCACCGGCAGAAGGGCCGCCTTTGCTGCCACGCGAAGCGATCAAGATCACTACAATGATCAGGATTATTCCCGCACAACAAAATATCCCGAAAAATGCCCCGCCCGAACCACCGTCGTTGCTCGTTGGCTTTGCGGTGTTGGCGTTGCCAGAAGTATTGCCTTTGTTTCGGATCGTCGCGATGTAGGCGTCGATTGTGTCGGAAATACCTTTGCCGTAATTGCCTTTTTTGAATTCAGGCACGAGGAACTGCCGCTGCAAACCACCGACCACGCCGTCGGGCAGTTCGTCCTCAAGGTCTTTGCTGACCTGTGTGAAATATTTGCGGTCGTCGATCGCGATAAACAGCAACGCGCTTGGGTTGTCGTCATCGGCGGTGCCGATCTTCCAGCCGCGGGCGACGGCCAGTGAGTAATCAAATATTGCCCGTTCGCCCGTCGTTTTGACGACCGCGACGGCGATCTCAACGGACGGATTTGTCGTGTCTTTTAGATTTTTGAGCGTGGTTTCGAGCTGCTGTTTGGTCGCAGGGTCGATGACGCCGGCGTAATCGTTGACAAAACCGGTCGGCGGCGGCAGCGGGGAAGTATTTTGCGACCACGGTTGGTTTTCTTGGGAATACGCCGTTAGTCCGGCGAGCAGGATCGCCAGTATGATGAGCAGTGGTTTCAATTGTCGAGGCAAAAAATTGCGTTTCATTAAATATGAATGAAGTTTGCCAAATCTATAAACAATACGAAAGCGGTGCCCACGATGTTCGGTAAATCGTGTGGCATCAACGCCGGTCGACCTCGATGATCTTTGCCCGGAATATACGCATCGCGGCTCGGACCGATGGATGAGCTTTGGCGTACGCAAGTAGCTCTTCTTCGGTCGGGTCGGCAGTGAGAGCGGGCAGTTCAATGTCCTCTTGTTGGGGAACCATTTCGTCTCTCAGCTTTATTGCCTCAAGTGTCGGAACAACTGCCGTGGCCTGTGAATACCCATTTGTTACGGCCCGAACCGGAGCGACCGGTGGGGTATAAACTTCGCCTAACAGTGCTTCGATCAGCTTGTCCGAGTCTTTGATCGGCAGTAGGTTGTCGCCGACAATGCCGAGTTTGTCCTCATATCCGTCGTCGAGTTTTTTATCCTCGAAATGATCCAATTCGTCGGCGGATAAACGCGCTAGACGCACGGGCAGAGCGGTAAATCTTTCTATTACAGGTTCCGGTGCGACGGGCGGTTCGAAGACCGGTTCTTCAACATCGTTAATGTA
>JBEBGA010000493.1:0-1880 GCA_040081695.1 Pyrinomonadaceae bacterium | reverse complement strand
GTTTGGGCTCGGGATCTTTTCGGTTTTGCCGTCCATTGTGCAGCTGCCGTCGATGGTGGCTTTGTAGGTGATGGCGTATGTATCGTCGTTGATCTTGGCCATTTTGGGGTCTTCGAGATTGGTGCTCTTGGCCTCGCACTTGATCGAACCGATCATGCCGAGCATCTCTGCCCTGGTCATACGTTCACCGCGTTCGAACGAGACAAATTTGTCGGAAAGCATACTTTCGAAATATGCTTTGTCACCCTTGATCCACGCATCGGTCGCCTTTTTGTCCATTTCGAAAAGCGTCTCGACGGTCGGTGCCGCCGCGGTCGGTTTTGCCGTATTGGCGTTAGAATTGTTTGCCGGTGCATTGTTTGCAGCCGGGCTGCCGCACGCCGACATCCACAGCGAGGTAGCAGCGAGTAAAGTAAATGTGATCAATCTTCTCATCGTAGTTCTCCTAAAATTGTGTTGAATAAAAAGCACAAAAGCCCTATGGTTTTATCGTGAGATCAAACCTGTCGAGCGTTCCTTCAGTCGTCCTAATTGGGTATAGTTTTAACACTACTACCAGATGTTGTCAAGAAAAAAGTGCGATTTTTAGGGCTTGAATCGGGTACGTCCGCCTATGAATGCTAAGCAAAGGCCCACGACTACGAGAACAGCTCCCAACATCAATCCAGGAACGTTAAGAACACCGATACCCGCAGATGCATTGGTCTTTGGGATTGAGCGTAGAAGGGAAAGGATAAAGATACCTAAGCCAGCAAGTGAGACGACGGCCCCTATCACGCGAAACCAGTTCATAGTTAACCTCAGCGATAAATTCTTTTTCGGATTATGCACTCCACCAACATTGAGGTCAATGCTTGAAATGGCGGATGCCGGTGAACGCCATGGCGATATTGTTTTCGTTTGCGGCAGCGATCGACTCGTCGTCCTTGACCGAACCGCCGGGCTGGATAATAGCCGTGACGCCAAATTTTGCTGCTTCATCAACATTGTCGCGGAACGGGAAAAATGCGTCGGAGGCAACCGCCGAACCCTTTAAATCGAGTTCAAATCTCTCTGCACGCATCGCCGCGATACGGACAGAATCGACGCGGTTCATCTGTCCGGCACCCACGCCAAGCGTCTGATTGCCGTTCGCAAAAACGATCGCGTTTGACTTAACGTGTTTACAAACTTTCCAGGCTAACTGCATTGCGGTTAGCTCTTCGTCAGTCGGCTGGCGGTCTGTAACTATATTTAGATCGGCGACGGCCAGACGGTGCGTGTCCTGGTCCTGTACCAGAAAGCCGCCGGAAATTTGTTTGTACTCGAGCGACGCATCGGCTGACGCCGACGCTACTGACAAAACGCGCAGATTCTTTTTGCTTCTAAATATTTCAAGAGCTGCGGCGTCATAATCCGGAGCCACGATGACTTCGGAAAAGACCTCGATAACGTGTTTAGCAACGTCGGCATCGACTTTGGTATTAAATGCGACGATGCCGCCGAAAGCTGAGACAGGGTCGGTCGCGAGAGCACGTTTGTAGGCTTCTTCGTTGGTCGAGCCGGTGCCTACACCGGACGGGTTTGTGTGTTTGATGATCGCTACCGCTCGCTCGTCAAAGTCCTGAACGAGGTTCCACGCGGCTTCGGCATCGACGTAGTTGTTGAACGACATCTCTTTGCCGTGCAGCTGCTCGGCACCCGCGATACCGCCGCCGTCGGTCGAATAGAGAGCGGCTTTTTGATGTGGGTTCTCGCCGTAGCGGAGGTCGGTGACTTTGGCGAGTTCGATGAGTTGATATTCGGAAAGCTCACTGGCTGACGAAGGCAACCCAGTCGCTATCGCTCCCGGTTCTGACTCATCTTCCAGTTCGACGAACGCCAAATGCCCGAGCGGATTG
>JBEBGA010000011.1:0-26156 GCA_040081695.1 Pyrinomonadaceae bacterium | reverse complement strand
GGCAACATAATTGTCCACCGAGTTGGCTACAAGTACGCCGCTGACCGTCCGATATCAGGTGACCGATAACGTTAGCTTTGATATTGGCAATCACAAGATCCGCTTTGGGGTTGACGTAAACATCAATGATGTAACGCAGCAACGCGAATCGAACACACAGCCGCGATACGATTATGAGAGCCGGACGGTCAGCGGCGTACTTGTAGCCAACTCGGTGGACAATTATGTTGCCGGCCGGCCGCGGCGGTTTCGCCAAACCGTGGCATCCGGAAATCCGGCCGATCTGATCTACACCGGAACGCAAAAGGAATTTGCGTTTTTTGTTCAGGACAAATTTAGGGTTACGCAGCAACTTTCGCTCAATTTCGGGCTTCGGTATGAGGCACAATTCAATCCTCAGCCAAAGACGCCAAATCCGGCGATTGTTGAAACGCAGCGTATCCCCAACGACCTCAATCAATGGCAGCCGCGTGCTGGTTTGGCTTACGACGTCAAAGGCCGAGGTACGACTGTCATCAGGCTCTCGGCGGGCATCTTTGCCGCACGCACACCGGCAAATCTGTTTCAACGCGTATCGACCGACAACGGCCTGACGACGCAAGAGATCGAGATCGCCGAGACGACAGCTTGCCGCAATTCGACTGTTGTAAACCTAGCGGGCTGTAATCTACGCGGTCCGAATGCACGAGTAACATATCCCAATGGATTGACCACAATACCAGCCGGATTCGTCGTCAAGCCCCGTGTCTTTGGTTTTGACCCGACATTTAAGAATCCGCGTTCGTTCCAATCTTCGGTAACCATTGAGCAGGCGATCGGCAAGAATTTGGTTTTTACAGCGGGCTTTGTTCACAATTCGACATGGAATCTGCAACGCCGCATTGACCGCAACCTGTTTCCGCCGACGGTGCTCGCAAACGGATATCTTCAGTTTTCCGCGACGCGCCCGAATACAACGATCAGCCAGCTTGAGATCAACGAATCAACGGCGCACTCGACCTATGATGCCTTGACGCTGTCATTACGTCGCAGGTTTGCTAACCGTTTCCAGTTTGAGGCTAACTACACCTTGGCTAACAACCGCGACGACGATTCGAACGAACGCAACTTTTCACGCCAGCCGACGCTCAACCCTTTTAACCTAAAGCTCGAGGCGGGCCCGTCGAAACAGGATGTTCGTCACAATATCAATTTGAGTGGACTGTATGACCTTGGCCGCGGATTTACGATAAGTGCGATCGTTGTCACGAGGTCCGGATTCCCGTACACCGGAATGGTTGACGACGGCAACAATGACACCAGCGGTGATCTTAACGATGGTAACGACCGCGTCGTTATTAACGGTGCCATTTCAGGCAGGAACGCGTTTCGCCAGCCTAACTTCTTTAACCTCGATATGCGTTTGCTATAGTCGTTTCGATTTGGAGAAACGAAAAAGCTCGAGCTTTCCGGCGAAGTATTTAACCTAACGCGAAATACGAATAAAGGCTTTGGCGTTGACGCGATCAATAACTTTTGCACCACGAGCTCTGCTCTAAATGACACGGCAAACCCGAGGGCTATCACATGCCCGACCGGATATTTCCCGAGCATCCTAGCGGGCGTACCCACCAGCGCACCGTCAACCGCAAGGTTTGGCGGCCCGCGTCAGGTGCAGTTTGGAGCGAGATTTAGCTTTTAGCGGATCCAAAACCTATACGCAGTTCAATGTCCGGCCCCTGATATCCACGCAAACGCTAATGTCCGGGGCCGGACAATTTATTTGAATGCATAACCTTTTATATAGAATTTCACTTTTTGTTCTGCTGCTGCCAGCGGTTTTGACTATCGGTACGTCGGCTCAGGAGTGGCGGCCCGTCAGCGGCGGCAGCCAAGGTAACATTAGCGGAATGGCATTGATCGCTTATGAAAAACAGAACACAACCTTACTTGTAGTTCATGACAACAAAAAGCCGGAACAAATAAGGGCGACGCTTTTTTCGATCAACGGCACCAATACTCCAACATACACTCCTTTGAAATGGCTCGGGGACGATCTGCCGATAGATCTTGAGGCTATGTCTCCTGTGCCTGGAGTGACCGGCCAGTTTATGGCTTTGGCCTCTGCCGGCCGCGTTTACCATGTCAAACTCGACAGACGATCTAACAGCATCGAGACGCTAAAAGCTTTTGATCTGCCGATGATACCTAACGGCGCAGATTTCGAAGGTTTTGACCTGCAAACGATCAACGGACAAATGGTTGCGGTTTGGGGTGAGCGGGGTGACACGCAAAAAGCGGCGACTCTCTTTTGGAGCAAGTTTGATCTCGACAACTATAAATTCTCCGATGTCGGCTGGGAATCATTTCGAGTTCCCTACCCCTTAACCAACGTCCGTCATATTTCGGATATAAAGGTCGACGCGAGCGGAGGTATCTTTGTCACCGCAGCGTCTGATCCCGGGGATGCCGGGCCATTTTCCTCAGCGGCGTATTTTGCCGGAGCCTTTCTCAGAAAAAGATAACCTTTAACAGATCAAGGTCCCTTACGCCCTTGTTTCGCTTTGAGTATCACAAAGTTGAGGCGTTTGAGTTCGTACCCGGAGCCAATGGCGGCATGATTTTTGGAACCGACAACGAAGATCTGGGTTCGTCGATATTATTGACCTATTAGTTAACTAAACGCGCGCAGAGCGAGAATTTAACTCATATTTAACGCTCAATTCACCCATCGTTAACTTCGCCGCCCTAACCTACTCCTTGCCGCATAGAAATTAAACAGTTCTAGAGACTTGAGAGGACACGGGGGAGACGGTTTTCGACGATAGCTGTATCGTTGGCCGCCTTTCTTTTTACAAAGGAGTAGCGATGAAAACGAACCGCTGGTTACGAACATTCACGAGCGTATCAATAGTAATATTTGCATTTATTATCAACGTATCGGCCCAAACGACAGGTGGGCTGAGCGGCACGGTCAAGGATCAGAACAATGCACTGATCCAGGGCGCGGCCGTTACGATCAAAAACAATGCGACCAATCTGACACGAACCGTTGTTACAAACGACGAGGGGCGTTGGACGGTCACAAATCTACCTGTCGGCTCATTTTCGGTGTCGTATGAAAAGGACGGCTTTAAAAAGGCCGTAAGTGCGACCGTGGATGTCGAGGCATCGGTCACGCGTACCCTCGAAGTCACACTCGATGTTGGCGTTTCCGATGTGTTTGTTGACGTGACGTCGGATCAACCGCTGGTTCAGGCCGAGTCGGCCACCGTATCACGGCAGATCACGGGCGAACAATTGACCAAATCGCCGACCTCGACGCGAAGCTTTACGGGGTTGCTTGGATCCGAGTCCGGCGTATCTTCTGATCTGTCGCCTGTCGGTGTAAATGGTAACGGCAACATTTCGCCATCGGTAAACGGTACGCGAACAACATCGACAAGCCTTTCATTTAACGGCGTCGATGCGACCAACATCACCAGTAATGAAGGCTCAATGGCAGATAACATCTCACCGGCACCCGAAACGCTGCAAGAGGTAAAACTGCAGACGTCTCTCTACGATGCGTCGACGGGACGCAGCGGCGGCGGTAATTTCCAACTTGTGACCAAGGCAGGCGGCAACAACTTTACAGGTTCGGCCTATTACTACCTGCAGAACAAAAAATTCAATTCGAACGAGTTCTTTCTCGAACAAAGCGGCAATGAAAAGCCAAAAGCCGACCGCACCGAGACCGGTTTCACATTTGGCGGGCCGATCGTAAAGGACAAGGCATTTTTCTTCACCGGGTATCAATTTACGGATGCTAATACAGGATTAGTTCCTACCGCGAGGACGAGGACGGTGCTTCCGCTTGCCCTCAGCGTGCTCGGCAGCGACCGTTCAAAGGCGGCGATCGCCACCGCATTTAACCAGTTTAGCGGCTGTACCGTCGGCACGACTTGCCTGCTCGCGACCGACATCAGCGATCACGCATTTAAGATCTTTAACCTTCGCAATCCGGTGACCGGTGGGTTTTACATTCCTAGCATCACTAATTTTCGTGCACTTAGCATCGTAGATCAGACCGGAACTGGCAGCTACCAGTTTGGCAATTTCCCTGCCGTTACCTCGCGTACACTGCAGCGAAATAATCCGCTTGTCGAGGTGATCAGCGTCCAACCTTCTCTTTTTAGGCAGCACCAATTTACCGGCCGCGTAGATACTCAGTTGAGCTCAAATAACACTCTGAGCGGCACACTATTTTACGCAAATTTCCCGGGCCTCGATTCATTTCCCGATCCTAACAGCCTCGTGTCGCCCACGACGCTCCGTCGCGACGACCGCAATCGGACGCTCTCGATCGGCGATACGCATATTTTTTCACCTAACTTTATTAACGAGGTTCGCTTTGGATTTTTCTCGCTAAACAATACACGCTCTCTCACTGAGGATTTTTCGACCGGTGATTTTACAAACGACTTTGTCGGTGTCAATAATCCGGCATCGACATTTGACGCCAGTACGTCCACAACGCGGCTTGGGCATTATATCGGCCGCAACAATATCGCGAACTTCTCATTTGGCGGGCCAAATGATTCTTTCAACGAACGTAAGCAGGTGACGTACAGCATCGGCAACAACGTCAACTGGATATTTGGCAATCACAACATCAAATTTGGCGGCGAATATAAGAGCCACAAATACGATACAAGCCTTCCGGAAGAGCAGGCGACCGAATTTGAAAAATTTGATTCGTTTACGCAATTGCTCACAGGCAACGCAACCGAAGCTGACACGCAATACGGCATCACGAAAAAGAGTTTCCGGTTCCGCGATTACGGTTTTTATATCGCCGATAGCTGGAAACTGAGCAGAAAACTCACGCTAAACCTCGGTCTTCGTTACGAATTGTTCATGTGGCCTGAGGAAAAGGACGGCCGGATAGGTAACTTTGACCTGAAGCCTTACTTGTCGTGTTTTGAAAAATCGGGCAGCACGAATGCCCTTTGCGATAATCCGACCGCCGGATTCATCGTGCCGAGTAACGTCAGCAACACCGGGCTCGCGATCGTAGATTCGGCGATCGCTGCGACCCAAAAGGTTGGAAACAAGCATACGCTCAACGGCCAGGACATGAACAATTTTGCACCCCGCGTCGGCGTCGCTTACTCGGTAAATGAAAAGCTCGTTCTTCGCGGCGGGTGGGGAATATTCTACGATCGTCCGTCAGCGGCGTTTATCAACACGGTGTTTTCAAACTATCCTTTCCTCCGCGAGGTCGAGATAACCGTTCCCAGCGGCAACGTGCCGATCACGTCGGCATTCTCCGGCGTGCCTACCAATATACCGCTCAATCAGTGGCTGCCGTTCCGGATCATTCGGGCAAGCGGTGCGACTGGTGCTTACCAGATCCGCGACAACACTCCCGTATTTGTTGATGCTCGCGGAACCCCGCAGGGTGCGGGATGCGTCGTGGCTACCGGAGTTAACTGTACACGAGGCAACATCGCCGAAACGTTTGAGTTTCGTGCGATCGACCGGGATCTAAAAACGCCATACGTACATCAGTGGAATTTTGGTGTTCAATATGAGCTTGCTAACAATTTAATGTTCGAAGCCCGTTATGTCGGGACAAAGGGCAAAAATCTGCTTATCGCTAAGGCACTTAATCAGGGCTTTGACCTAAATGATCCGAACACGCCGGACCACATTTACGAGCGTTTTAACCAGGCCTATGTTGCTGCCGGTGCCCCAAACGGAGCACTTAACGCAGGCGCTACGGCACGTGAACGCGGGATCGGGCGTGCTTTCGGATTTTTGAATACTGTTACCGGCCTCACAGACCTTAATCTGTCGGCGGCGAACGGTACGTATATCAATTTCGAGGCTCGTGTACCGATCCTTGGGTTTAACGTGCCCGAAGCATTGCTACTGCAATCAAAAGGACACTCTGATTACCACGGCGGACAGTTTAGCCTAACAAAGCGTCTGTCGCGGGGGCTGCAGTTCAACGTCGCGTATACGTTTTCAAAATCGATGGATATCATGTCGAGCGATCCGGGCAGCACAGCGGGCAGCGGAAAGCCAGACGTTCCGAACAGCGGCTTTATTGCCCAGGGGGATTCGAGAAATCTGGAGAATAATCGGTCGGTCTCCGATTTTGACCGGACGCATCGATTTAGCACCAACTTTATCTGGGAAATACCATCGGGCAATTCGGACAGCCGTTTGCGCCGGGGTTGGTCGGTATCGGGATTCTTTCAGGCACAATCCGGTTCGCCATACACTGTGTTTGCATCTGAGCCTGAGATAGCCAATGTTAGCCAATTGACGGATCTCGCACGGGGTTCGGGCGGCATCTATCGGCCAGGGTTTGGAAGACCAAACATCAACTGTGCGGCATCGGCTGCAATATCAAACGCCAGTGCGAGCAATCTTGCGGTAATTAACCGTAGTTGCTTTAGTAGCCCGCTCGGCGGATTTGGCAACCTTCCGAGAAATGCTTTCAGGGGCCCGTCGCAAAAGCGTCTGGATCTTAGTTTTGCAAAAAACACAAAATTCAACGAACGGATCAGCGTCGAGATCGGCTTTGACCTGTTCAATGTCTTTAACACCGTGAATTTTGCTAACCCGAACAGCGATCTGCAGGACGCAGTTGATTTTGGGATCATTACCAACACGATCGGAGGACCAAGAGTTGGCCAGTTTAGAGCGAAACTCCGGTTCTAAGTTTGTTAAATGTGGAATGAAAAGAGGCTCTTAACGAGCCTCTTTTTTATTTGACAGCGGTTGTTTTAGGTTCGCGCGGATCATACGGGGTCGCCTGGTATTTTTTTACGGCGTCCTGGGCGTTGTCGTAATTATCACCAAGATCGGAGGCACGTTTGTAGGCGGCTACGGCACGCGTGCGGTCGCCCTTGCCGTCGTAGGCGTTGCCCATCTTAATATTTGACCAGACCGAGAGCCACGCTGGATTAAGGCTGCCGCTCAGAGCGGCTTTGAAATTGTCGATCGCGAGGTCGTAATTTCGCTGTTCGAGAAACAGCAACCCTAGATGGTAAAAGATCCACGAATTCGACCTATCGAGTTTTAGAGCGGCCTCAAACTGCTGCTGTGCCTCAGGGTAATTTCCCTCTTTAAGCTGCTCAATACCGCGACGGGCGATCGACGAAACACGCAGGTCCGGCGAAATACGCAGCAACTTATAGCTCGGGTCGATGACGACAGCGATCGGCCTACCGGTCGATTCGATGTTAAAATCAGCACTCGTTTCCTGCATATCGAGCGTGACGGTCGAGAGGCCGAAATCACCCTCCGAGCGGAGCTGGACATCGACAGGCAGCCTAAGATTGTCGTAATTTTGCTTGACGGTGCCGCGTGTGACAAACTTACCGCCCCGCGTCCTGATGATCAGATAATCCGTCGTAAATTCCGGCACGCCGGTTCCCTCGACCCATCGGGCAAAGAAATAACGAAGATTGTCGCCGGCAATACGTGACGAGAGTTTTTCAAAATCATCTATCGACGCCGATTTGCCGCGATACTCCTGCAAATATGCCCGCATCAACTGCTCAAACTTTGAAGGGTTGAGTGTGTCGCGGAGCAGTTTGAAAACGAGAGCACCCTTAGCGTACATGATGTATTGATACGCGATGCTTTGGTCGTCGAGGTCTTTTGGCGCACGCAGCAGCGACGCTGTCTGCTCAAACGTGAGTGATTTTTCGAGCAATTCGCGGCGGATAGCATCGAGCTTAGCTCCGTCCAGACGGCTCTCGCGAAATGTGAATGCACTATATTCGGCGAGCCCTTGCGACAGCCAGGCATCGTCAAACGATTTGAGCCCGACGGTCAATCCCCACCACTGAAAAGCGGCTTCACGCTGGAGCCGTTCCACGGTAACATCACGAGCCTCTTCGAACTGGCGGTTTGCGATAAAGAGCATCCCTGTCGATGAATAAAAATCAAGACTGTCGTCATCGATCTGAGCGACGATCAGACGCTTGCCGCTTGCCGGTGCACCAAAGCGTTTTGTGTAAAAATCGAGTGCATTACCTAGCGTTTCAGCGTAGGTTGCGATATTTGCATCGTTGCCGGGTTTTGCCAAAAATTGGATGTCATAGTCGGCGATACGCAGCGTTTTTGCCGCATATTTTCCATAGGCAAAATTTCCGATAAGTGCCGGTGTCGATTGGATAAAACGCGATCTATTGCCAGTCGTAGTGACCGGAGCCGTGCTATAACCGGTCAGCGTCAAGCCCGCGGGTATTGCGATGCTGATATCAGAAGTCGCCGGGTCGGCGGCATAGTTGTGAAACGGAAACCAGCGTGCCGCATACATCAAATAACCGTAATTATCGCCGATATAAGCAAGTCGTTTATTGAGCAAAGGGCCACCCGCGGGCAGATCGAGGATGCCGCCGTATTTGAAACGCAAAGTGATCGGCATGCCTTTTACAACATTTTCACCAAGGTCGATGCGGACATGCGGACCCAGAGCTGTACTCGCTGACTGGTCCTGGATAAACGTGATCTGTGCGGCAGACGGCGACACTGGTTTTGGCGTCGGCCTCACCGCCGGTTTGGTCAGCGGAGTCGCAGGTGGCACAGCTACCACACTGTTACCTATCCGTATGATCGAATCGACCTTGAGGCTGCCGTTTATCTCAAACGATACGGAACGCATGTCCTCAAGCGGTGTAAATGTGACATCGACGGTCGCGTTGATCTTACGTTCGGTCGGCGCGAGGGTCACATCCATCACATAATTTGTGACGTCGATGGCCGGAGCTTTTGTTTGTTGAGCGATGGCCGGCAGCGTGAACAGCGACGCAATTGCGGCCATTTTGACGAGGTGAGTAATAAACTTTTTCATGTCGAGTTACGGCAAATACTGTCCGATCAAATATGCTCTTTTAAGATGTGCGCAAATCCCAAATCGTTTGCTTTTTGCGCGCATTTTCATTGACTGTCGCGATAAAAATCTACCGAGATGGCCTTTTCCGCCAATTGTTTCCCGAGCGCGGCGACAGCCTGGTGTTCCGGGTGATCGGTATATACATCTAAAGCGGCACGATCAGCAAACGTCGCGACTAGGCCTGTGTCGAACGAGCGGTCGAGATGCAGCATATCAGCACCGACATCAAACGATACGATCTCGGGTATCACGCCGACGAGAGCTTTGAGGCGATCACGGTGGTTTTCGCGGGCGTACTTATCCGTTTCGGGTTTGTATTTCCAGCAGACAATATGGATCAGCATCAGAATATTTTCGCATAATCCCGCCAATTTAATTAATCTTGGATAAGTTCTCTGAAACCGTTGCTGATGGATAGACGAAATACTATCTAACTGTATGTATAAAGAATTTATCGCACCGCTCGAAGACCTCGCCGCAACCGCCCTCGATGGCGTTGCAGGCCTGTTAGGAAATACCGGGAAAAGCCTCAGCGGCCCGCCGTCGGACGGGAAAGTAATTTTGCCGAATGATCTGATTGCGCAGCCGGATGCGCAGACAGAATGGTGGTATTACACCGGTCATTGCGAGAGCGAAAGTGGTAAAGAATTTGGCTTTGAGCTTGTATTTTTCAAACGCCGAACCGACCTCGACCGCATCGGCATAGTGCCGATGACGGTGCTTGCAAACCCGATGTATTTTGCACATTTTGCGATATCTGACATCGACGCACAAAGTTTTCGCTATGAGCATATCCGCAGCTTTAACAAGCCTTTTGACGTGCCCGTAACGATGAGCGAATCGGCGTGTGACGTGAGGTTAGGCGATTGGTCACTGCGCGAGGTTGCGGGCAAACACATCCTACACGGAACGCTTGAGGGCGGTTTTGTATTTGATGCCGTGCTCGAATCGAACAAACCGTTGGTCTTAAATGGCGACGGCGGCATAACGCGTAAGAAAGACGGTGCGTCAAAGCACTTTTCCTACACACGGATGCATGTCAGCGGGCAAACATCGACCAATGGCCGTATTGAGAAATTTACCGGCTCAGCCTGGATGGACCGAGAATACGGCATCTGGGGCCCCGGTAACTGGGATTGGTTCAGCATACAATTTGACGACGACACTGAGCTGATGATCTACCAGTTTAGCGGTGAGGCTGACGAGCTAGCCGGCGCCTTGACCGGCACGTTTGTCGACCGCGATGGTGCGTGTACATATCTTGGGCGAAAAGATTATGGGATCGACGTCTTATCAACATGGACGAGCGAAAAAACCGGAGCGGAGTATCCGAGTCGCTGGAAAGTCCGCGTGGAGAGTTTAGGTATCGACATTGAGATTGCCGCGTTGATCGCAGATCAAGAGCTAGACACGCGCGGTACGACAATGATCGTTTACTGGGAAGGTGTGTGTAAGGTTATTGGGACCAAAGACGGCAGCAACGTCGGCGGCCGTGCTTATGTCGAGCTGGTCGGTTATGACCGCTCGCATGAGAGTGCCGGTCTCGGCGATTTTTTGTTTGGCAGCAAGTTTCGAGAGCTAGCTGGAATATTCAATTGATAGAAAAGAGCTAACCACATAGAAACATAGGCTTATTACTATGTGACCTATGTTCCTATGTGGTTAATTTCTCATCTTCGCACCACTCACGTGTTACTTTGTGACGAAATTCAAACATCTTCTCAAGCTTTGGCACAACGGCAAACGGTGCCGCTATTGCACCTAAAAACCACATTGGCGGTTCGTATTCTATCTCATCTCGCAACACCGCTCCGTCAGCATCCGGCATGATGATATGTCGGTGACGCCAGCTTTTGAAAGGACCTGAGACCTGCGTGTCCTCAAACATCCGTTGCGGTTCAAACGCGGTGTGCTCGGCCACCCATCGAACAGTTATCAATCCAAGTATTTTTGTATCAAAGATCGCCTGCGAGCCAATTACCGAGATGTCCGCTTTTTGGATGATCGTGGCGTCTTCCCATGGCGGCATCAGCCGCTCGAAAGCGTCCGGCAATTCATGAAAAGCGAAAACCCGCTCGGGCGAGGCTTTGAACACACTTTCCTTTACAAATCTCATTATTATTAACCTTAGCACACGCGGATATTGGATTTACCTTTGAAATTGGAGCGGGAAACTGCTTTAATACCTCAAATCATATGAAAGAAGCCGCAACCGACCTCGGAGCGATCTATAACGACCACGTTTCAAAAGCAAAGATCTGGCAGGTCATCGGTGCGTCGGCCGTTGGCACGATGATCGAATGGTACGATTTTTACATTTTCGGCAGCCTCGCGGCGACTATCGCCCCGCTGTTTTATCCGCCTGAAGATCAGACCTTTGCTTATATCGCATATCTTGCAACGTTTGCGGTCGGGTTTGTCGTGCGGCCATTTGGCGCTTTGTTTTTCGGACGGATCGGTGACATTGTCGGTCGAAAATATGCGTTTCTCGTCACGCTATTGATCATGGGCGGAGCGACGGCGGTGATCGGATTTTTGCCGACATATGCACAGATCGGCTATGCCGCGCCGGTGATCCTATTGCTTATCCGCGTTCTGCAAGGGCTGGCCTTGGGCGGCGAATACGGCGGAGCGGCGGTGTATGTTGCCGAGCACGTTCCCGACAATCGACGGGGATTTTACACGTCTTTTATACAGATCACGGCAACGCTCGGGTTGTTTTTATCGCTGGCGGTTATTTTGCTTGTGCAGAATACGATGAGCGCGGAGCAGTTTGCCGGAAAAGCGGACGGGATCGGCGGATGGCGGATCCCGTTTCTTATCTCGATCGCTCTTGTCGGCATCTCGCTTTACATCCGCCTGAGGATGAAAGAATCGCCGATCTTTGAGCACGTAAAATCAAGCGGCATGACCTCGGCAAACCCTTTGATCGAGGCATTTACCAAGTGGGAAAATCTCAAGATCGTGCTGATCTCGCTTTTCGGAGCAACAGCCGGACAGGGCGTTGTATGGTACACGGGCCAGTTTTATGCACTGTTTTATCTACAATCGATACTTAATGTAAATGCGACATCGGCAAACTACATTGTCGCGATCGCTCTGCTAATGGGTATGCCGTTCTTTGTATTTTTTGGTTGGCTGAGCGATCGCCTGGGGCGCAAATGGATAATCATCGCCGGATGCGTGCTGGCTGTTTGTACTTATCTACCGATCTATAAAGCGATGCAATCGGTAGCGGGATCTAACGTGGTGACCGCTACCTCGCAAAAAGACCCAGTTACCGGTGCTATTAAGTTAACGCCGCAATCGGTTGATGAAAGCGGCAATATCACCACATCGCCAAAAGTTTTGCCATACACATCGTTTACCGATCTGACCTCAAACCGGACGGCTTGGGCCCTGATCATGCTCATATTTATTCAAGTGATTTGGGTGACAATGGTCTATGGCCCGATCGCTGCATATTTGGTCGAGGCGTTTCCGGCGAAGATTCGATACACTGCGCTCTCCCTGCCGTATCACATCGGTAATGGAGTTTTTGGCGGATTGTTGCCGCTCATCGGCCTGTCTGTCATTGCCCAGACCGGTAATATTTATGCTGGATTGTATTATCCGATGGCCGTTGCGGCGATAACTGCGGTAGTCGGCGCAATATTTCTAAAAGAAACTCACGGGCATAAGATCTGGGCCGAAGTAGAAAAATAGCAACTAACGCAGCCTTTCGTTCAACAGGCCCCAAACTTTCTGCAAATGCCGCTCTTCGACGCGGATGCTGCCGACCGACAGACGGATCGTATATTTTCCGTTTAATTTTGTGTGCGAGAGATACGCTTCGCCGGAGGCGTTGATCTCGTTCATTATGCGTTCGTTGAGGGCATTTAGGTCGTCGTCGGATGTTACGCCCTTACTGTCGTGCGGGCTTCCGTCTATGACTCGAAAACACACGAGGGCGAACGGCACTGGGGCCATCAATTCCCATTCACTGCTTTCTTCAACCCACGACGCGAAAAGACGCGCTAGACGGCAATGTTCGCGGAGGCGTTCGATGAGGCCTTCGCGGCCGAAATAGCGAATGACGAACCACAATTTCAAAGCCCGAAAACGCCGCCCGAGCTGGATGCCGTAATCCATCCCGTTTTTTACTGTTTGCTCGTCGGTGGTTTTGAGGTATTCGGCGACCAGCGAAAACGCCTCTTTTAGGACATTCAGATCCTTGCAATAAAGTACCGACAGGTCGAACGGCGTAAAGAGCCATTTGTGCGGATTGACGACGATCGAATCGGCACGCTCCCATCCCTTAAAATACTTGCGATACTCAGGCACGATCGCGGTCGAGCCGGCATAGGCCGTATCGACGTGTAGCCAGATGCCGTATTTTTCGCAAATGTCGGCGATGGCATCGACCGGATCCACGCTTGATGTTGAGGTCGTGCCGACTGTCGGGATGACGCAGATCGGCAAATATCCGGCCTCGATGTCCTGGTCGATAGCCTCGGCAAGCTTTTCGGGGATCATTTCGAATCGCTCGTTGCACTCGATCTTTCGCAGAGACCGCAAGCCAAGGCCGAGCGTTATAACGCCCTTATCTATCGACGAATGAACGTGCTCGGAGCAATACACGCGCATCAGCGGCACGTTGTCGCGGCCGCTCATTCCCTCATCGCGGATGCGCAAATTTGCCTTTTCTCGGGCTGCGGCGATGGCGTGCATTGTCGAAACCGACGCGGTGTCGTAGATGATCCCCTCGAAATGTTCGGGCAGATCCATCATCTGCCGCAGCCAATCGAGCACAACATCTTCGAGTTCGGTCGACGCCGGCGAGGTGCGCCAGAGCATCGCTTTCATATCAAACGCGGCCGCAAACATCTCGCCAAAAACGCCGACCGAGCTGGTTGATGTGGAAAACAAGCCGTGAAAATTTGGGTGGTTCCAGTGAGTGACGGCGGGCATTATGAGTTTATCGACATCGCCGAGGATGTCGCCAAACTCCTCGCCCGTTTCGGGTGCCGATGCCGGCAGGTTATTTTTCAACCAGTCAGGCTCGACCTGCGACAGCACGGGATATTTTTCCATCTCGTCAAAATAATCCGCGAGCTGGTCGATGATCTGATAGCCAAACTTACGAAAATCCCCGCCCGGCATATCGCCGAATTTACCTAATTTTCCGCTCATGACTGATAACTTAGCACAATGAAAAAACAAGCTGAAATTTATGGTGTTTTGGGCTAATATCTTTGAGAAGCCAATTTTACTGATCACATTATACTTTCGGGATATTCAAAGCTATGAAAAACGTAGGTAATCGTACCGTGCGTACCAATAGATCTCTATTTTCGCTAGCGGTTTGCGTGTGTTTATTTGTCTGCAATTCAAGTCTCGTGTTTGCGTGGAAGCCGACGACGCACGTTTATCTCGGCGAAGTAGCGCTTAAGGACGCTCTCGATAACGGAATGGTTACGATCGAGCGGCTCGATCCAGTTACAGGCAAGATAACCGGCGTGATCGGCGAATACGCGGTGGATGCGGCGGTGCTCGCAGCGTTAAAGAAAAATGCCGATCAGTATCGTGCCGGTATTCTCGGCCCTGATGCCTACCCTGATATTTTGACGGGACAGCAAGTGATCCACCCGCCAACAAATCCTGACGGAACAAACCGCTGGCTCGAATATCTATGGTCAAATTCGGACGGCTCGCCCGAGATCAAAGCGTTTGTCACCGGTTACCTGACGCACGCGGCGGGCGATATGTACGGGCATACGTTTATCAATAATTTCACCGGCGGAGCGTTCACATTCAAACCGGTGGACAATGCCAAAAAACACATCCTGCTCGAAAGCTACATCGCTAAACGCGTGCCTGACCCGACGTTTGCGTCGAGCATCGTGGGGGTCGAAGATCTTATCTATAAAAAATTGGTCGATGCGCGGCCCGGCACCTATCTTGACAAAGAGCTACTCGTCAAAGACGGCGAAGGGACGGACGGCTCCATACCGCGCGTCTATTCGACGCTGCGGGCGGAATTAGAGGCTGACATCGTAAAACTCACAGCTGACGCCAAGAAATGTAAACCGTGGAATCCAAAATGCAGTGCCGTTTTGCTCAAGGCTGAGGCAAAGTATAAAAAGGCATGGATAGATGATATTGATAAAGGCTTAAAGGCTTGGGTAACGACGAGCGATGAAGTTGCCAAGGCTCTTTTCTTTAACCCGGAGAAAAAAACTGATACCGATAAGGCCCAGGCCATAATCAACGATTATGTTAATCGTCACCTGATCTCAATGTCAGGCCCACCAGATGCCGTCGGCACTCTCGCAATTCTCTCGGGAAAAATACAGGACATTATTATCAAAGCGATCCCGGATGAGCTGGCTGAGCCGGTCAAGCAATTCAAACGCGATCTGTACGACGTGCTTATCAAACGTGCGACGGGGATGTCGGCCGAAGAATTTAAACGCTATTCGACCGACCCTGAAACTCATTTTGACACCGAAATGACCAAGGGGCAGGGGCAGCTTATCAACCGCAGCAAATTTGATACGGATATGCTATTTATGACGCCAACCGATAAAACGATCGACTATAAGAATGTCGGAGCGGCTTACGATACGGTCGTTATGAGCAAACTATTGCTGCTCAGCAAAGACAGCGTTAATAAGCTATTGGCTGATCTCGGCAGCAAAAACCGACTCGAAAAGCCCGACATCATGCTCGGGTTTATCAAAACCCTCGACGGCGATAATCAGCAGGCCGGGATGGTTCTTGGCCGCGATTGCCGCAGTTATCGTCAGGTTTTTATGAGATTTGCCGGTGAACGCATTTGTCCGCCGACGCCTTAATATTTAGGGAAAGGCAGGAAATTGCTAAAAACCACTCGACAGTTTTTGGAATAAAAGTATAATATCAGCTACGATTATCTCGCCAACGACAATTAGTCAGTATCGCCAGCGGTAGCTGGTGATCGAACACGAAAAATAAGTGGGCCTACTCCGGGCTCGACCAAACTATCGGCTACCGCTGATGGTTCTGACAGGAATTTATGGCAACTTCGCCGTCAGAGACTGAACAATCGAACGAAGGGTTTGTACGCGGGCTCAGCCTGCTCGATTCGACGATGATAGTCGCCGGGTCGATGATCGGCAGCGGTATTTTTATCGTCTCGGCCGACATCTCGCGTCAGGTAGGCTCGCCCGGATGGCTGCTCGTCGTCTGGATCGTGACGGGATTGTTAACCGTTGGAGCCGCACTTTCCTATGGTGAGCTTGCGGCAATGATGCCGCGGGCCGGCGGAATGTACGTTTATCTCAAAGAGGCTTTCTCGCCGCTGTGGGGGTTTTTGTACGGCTGGACACACTTTCTTGTTATCGGCACGGCAACGATCGCAGCGGTTTCTATCGCTTTTAGCCGTTTTACCGGCATTCTTGTTCCGCAGATCTCCGAAACGAATTACCTGATCGAGCCGATCCGTTTTGGTTCGTCGAGCTATGCCGTCTCGCTTTCGACCGCGCAATTGCTCGGCATCGTCATGATCGTCCTGCTTACGTTCATGAATACGCGAGGACTGAAGCTCGGAAAGCTGGTACAGAATACATTTACATTTGCCAAAACCGGTTCGCTCATTGCCCTGATCATTCTTGGAATTATCGTTGGCCTTGTCTCATATCCTGAGATCGCAAAAGCAAATTTTGGTGATCTTTGGACAGTTAGGGGCACTATACAGAATGTCGGAGCCACGGCGGCAAACGACACCGGGTCGGCGATGGCCTCGCTGCTGACGGCTATGGGAATGCTGATCGCTATTTGCGTCGCCCAAACCAACTCACTTTTTTCGGCTGATGCGTGGCACAACGTGACATTTACAGCCGGCGAGGTGCAAAACCCTAAACGAAATCTGCCGCTCTCGCTGCTGCTCGGAACGGGCGGCGTTATCGCTCTGTATCTGCTCGCTAATATCGCGTACCTCGTAACACTTCGATTTGAGGATATTCAAAAAGTTCCGAGCGACCGCGTTGGATCTGCAACGGCCGATGTTATTTTCCCCGGTGCGGGTGCCGCCATAATGGCTGTCGCGATCATGATCTCGACGTTTGGCTGCAACAACGGCCTGATCATTGCCGGAGCACGAGCTTATTATGCAATGGCAAAGGACGGCCTTTTCTTTAAGGCGGCAGGCGAATTGAATAAGTTTCACGTTCCGGCATGGGCGATCGTTATCCAGGGGATTTTGTCGGTTTTATACGTTTTGCCCCGCACGGTAAATCAAGCCGCCGACGGCAAGGTAACCTATGGCAATCTGTACGGCGACTTGCTCACCTATGTGATATCAGCCGCTCTTATCTTTTATATTTTAGCGATCGTGGCGGTTTTTGTGCTCAGGGTGAAACAACCTGATGCCGAGCGCCCGTATAAAGCATTTGGATATCCGATTATTCCGGCTCTATATATAATAGGAGCCTCGATAATTCTGGTGGTTCTGTTTGTCTATCAGACGACGGCAACCTGGCCCGGACTTGTGATCGTGCTGACCGGCGTGCCGGTTTACTTTATTTGGAAAAGCCTATCCGCCAAACCGGCGGCAGGTTAACGCAGTAATTGTTAATTCAACTCTAGGAGGTTTTCATGTCACTTTTCGCGACTAAACCAATTTCTAAGATCATCGCCGAGGCTGAAGAGACCGGCGGACATACTTTTAAGAAGACTCTGAGTTCTCTTGACCTCACGATGCTAGGCGTCGGAGCTATCATCGGAACGGGAATTTTTGTTTTGACCGGACAAGCTGCCGGTAAACACGCCGGCCCGGCCGTTATCATCTCGATGATACTTGCCGGTATCGTTAGCGCGTTTGCTGCACTTTGTTATTCGGAATTTGCGGCGTCGGTGCCCATCTCTGGTTCGGCTTACGCTTACGGATACGGCACACTCGGCGAATTTATCGCATGGATCATCGGCTGGGATCTGATCCTCGAATATGCGTTCGGTGCCGCAACGGTCGCCGTTGGTTGGTCGGGCTATGTGGTCAGCCTTTTTAGAGATACGCTGGGGATAAATTTCCCTCTTTCTCTCAGCGCCCCGCCGGGGACGGTGTTAAAAGACGCGGCGGGCAATGTCGTAGCAACCGGAGCATTTAACTTGCCCGCAGCTCTTATTGCTGTGGCCGTGACGCTTCTGCTTATTCGCGGTATCAAAGAATCGGCGAGCTTTAACTCACTGATCGTTGTCGTGAAAGTGGTCGTTGTGGTCCTGTTTATCGTCGCCGGTATCGGATATGTAAACACCAGCAATATCGGCATCGGCTGTACAGTCGGGAGCCCCGGATGTGCTGAGTTTATGCCGTTTGGTTTTAGCGGTGTGGTGACCGGTGCGGCTGTTATCTTCTTTGCCTACATTGGTTTTGACGCTGTTTCGACAGCCGCCCAAGAGGCAAAGAACCCGCAGCGGGATATGCCTATCGGCATCATGGGATCGCTTGCGATCTGTACCGTGCTCTATATCTTGGTAGCCGGTATCATGGTCGGCCTCGTTGATTACAAGCTCTTGACCAACGCCGCCGCTCCGATCGCAGTTGCAATTGACGCAGCTCTGCAACAGGCACAAGGCACAACGATGGGTAAGATCCTGTTTGTTTTCCCGACGATCATTAAGGTCGGAGCCGTTCTCGGCCTCAGCTCGACAATGGTCGTTATGACGATGGGCCAGCCGCGTGTGTTTTACTCGATGTCAAAAGATGGTTTGCTGCCTGCATGGGCGGCAAAGATCCATCCGAAATATCAGACACCGCACATCACAACGGCTATCACCGGTGTGATCGTTGCCATTTTGGCCGGATTCGTGCCGATCAGTTTGCTTGGCGAATTGGTTAGTATCGGAACGCTCTTTGCGTTCGTGATCGTCGGCGTCGGAATTATTATTCTGCGGTCGTCAAATCCGTCGCTGCATCGTCCATTCAAGGTGCCTCTGTCGCCGTTCATCCCTATTGCTACCGTTTTGTCGGCAGCTTATCTGATGAACAGCTTGCCGCTCGATACATGGATCCGGCTTATTGTCTGGATGTCGATCGGCCTCGTGATCTACTTTGCCTATAGCTACAACCACAGCAAGATCGGCATCGAAGAGAATCGCGGAGGCGACGAGGGTGAATCGAACTACAAACCGCCTATCGCCGCTGCGATCGCGATCATTTTGGCGATGGCATTGACCGTGTGGCAGGTTTCGCATCTGGTATGGATCGAAATGGCCGTGCGATTATTTGCTTGGGGCGTTACCGGCGTTCTCGTTATTGTGTTGATGTATGGAAAGGGCGACCGCAACGCGGCCCGCAGCTCATCAACGAGAAATATCGGCCTGATCGCAACGCTGCTCAACCTTGCCGTGTGGATAGGGATCACATACTGGTTCTTTATGCACTACGCAGAGTTACACGCAGCTAAGTAATTGGACCCTAATTGATACTAGCCACAGAGAACACAGAGCAACTCTCTGTTTTCTCTGTGGCTAATTTTTTATGCAGAATAAGCTCGTCAAATGGTTGATCGTGATCGGGTGCGGTGTCGGTATAGCGATAATACCGCCGCCTGAGGGCGTAACGCGTGAGGCGTGGACGCTGCTTGCGATCTTTATCGCGACCATCGTCGGCTCGATCGTCCAGCCGCTAACGGGGAGCGCGATGGTGTTGCTTGGCGTCGTTGCCTTAGCCCTGACGCGGACAGTGCCGATCGAGCGAGCTTTGGCGGGTTTTGCCGACAAGTATGTGTGGCTCGTGCTTGCTGCTTTCTTTATCTCACGGGCGATGATCAAAACAGGTCTCGGTCATCGCATTGCATTGATGTTCATCAGGCTGATAGGCCGAAAGACGCTGGGCCTGGGCTACTCGCTGGTGTTCAGCGATTTCATTCTGGCTTCTTTTATTCCCTCCACCGGCGCACGCTCGGGCGGCATTATCCTGCCGATCGCCCGCAGCGTAACCGAGACGTACGATTCGCGACCGGACGACGGCACCGAGGGGCGTTTAGGCACGTTCCTGATGACCATGCTGTATCAATGCGAGGTCATATTGTGTGCGACCTTTCTTACCGGACAAGCTTCGAATGTCATCATTCGAAACCTGACCGCCGAGAACACCGGCATTGATCTCAATTACTCGATCTGGTTCATCTCGGCCATCGTTCCGTCGCTTATATCGCTGACGGTCATCCCTCTGATGATATATCGTTTTTTCCCGCCCGAGATCAAAGAGACGCCGAACGCCGTCACTTTTGCACACGACGAACTCGAAAAGCTCGGCCCTCTAAAGCGAGACGAGAAGATACTGCTCGTCGTCTTTGTTGCCGTCGTCGCCCTTTGGATCTCAGCCATCTGGCACGGAATTGATTCGACAGTGATCGCCCTGGTCGGTATTTCGACACTCCTCGTTACAGGCGTGCTCGCGTGGCGTGATCTCATAGAGGAAACGAACGCATGGGAAGTATTTATCTGGTATGGAGGCTTAGTGATGATGGCCGCCGAGCTTGGCCGAACGGCTGTGCCCTCAGTATTTGCGGGTAGCGTTGCTGCCGCGTCGGGCGGCCTAAGTTGGCCGATAGGCCTCGCCATTTTGGCACTCGTCTTCTTCTACGCACACTACGCGTTTGCATCGATCACGGCTCACGTGATGGCAATGCTTGTGCCGTTTCTTCTCGTGACGGTCGCTCTCGGGGCCCCGTCGGGACTGACGGTACTTTTGCTCGCGTACTTCGCAAACCTGAGCGCCGGGCTCACACATTACGGAACGACACCCGCACCTATCTATTTTGGACTCGGGTACGTTACGCAAAAAAGATGGTGGACCGTCGGGCTGATCGCCTCGATCCTTAACATCATTATCTGGTCAACATTTGGCGTGGGCTGGTGGAAGCTGATCGGATGGTGGTAGGTGTTAGTGCAAAGTTAAAAACTAAAAGTGAAAACGTAAGAGTCTATTTCAGACTCTTACCTTTTCACTTTTAACTATAAGTAACTAGCTACTGAATGTCGCCGCCCGGCAGGCCATCGACAGGGGCATCGATCTTAGCTAGTGCGTCTTTGTAGATCTTGATCGAACCGCTGGACTCAAGCCGTTGACGTGTTGCTGCCAGATAGTCAGAGAAAACGTCCGAGCGTTTCTTTGACAGCATCTGTTCGATCAGTCCGCTTCGCTGTTTGGCAAAATCCGCAGTATTCGCATCCGTTCGGGTCGTTGCTCCGACGATGTACCAGTTGTCACCGACCTTGATCGGGGTTTTGGTTACGTCACCGGCCTTGAGTGCGTAAACGGCAGTTTCAAGCTCTTCACTGGTTCCGGCGGCCGGGCCTTCGCCAAGCGGCGAACCAAGAACAAAGCTTTTTTGATCCTTGGCCGACATGCCCTTTGCGGTCGCGGCTGCTGCCAACGCTCCGGCATTTGCAGCCCCGGAAGCGATCGCTTTAGCGATCTCTTCGACCTGCGAGCGGGCTTTTTCCAGCTTGACGGTCTCGATGATCTGGGCCTTGACCTCGTCAAACTCAGCATCACGCGGCTCTTTTCTATCAGCCAGCATCGGCACGGCAAATCCATTTTGGATCGGCGTTTTGTCACCGACCGCGTTTACTTCTTCGAGCGGCGCAATGCCCTCTTCGAACTGCGGCGACACGCCAATATTCGGCACATCATCGCCCGGTTTGATATAGCCCGTCTCCTTGATCATGTCGGCGACACCCATATTTGCTTCACCCGCAAACTGTTTGGCGACAGCCTGAATATCTCTGCTCTGCTTGAAAGCATCAGCGATCTTTTGCGCAAGCTCGGCCGCAACGGCGTAAGCTTTACGGTTGCGCAGACTTACGTCGATCTCTTTTTTGGCTTGTTCGTAGGTTTTAGGGATGTCCTCGCCGCGGCGCAAGATAAAGATACGGCTTTGATAGCTGATCGGCTCTGTTACCTCGCCGGGTTTCAGTTTCAACAACTGCTGATACGGATCATCGGGCTTATTTGGATTTTCGCGAACAGGGCCGACAAGTTTTCCACCGCTTGATGCCGACGCCGGGTTTTCCGATTGTCCCTTGGCCATTGTTGCAAACGCCTCTTCGGTCACTGCTGCGCCGTTTTTACGTAGCTGCGATACCAGTTCGCCCGCCTTTGCCTGAACGACGCTTTCCTGATCTGGTTTTGGCACACGGAGAACGATCTCCTGTCCGGCAACACCGGCGATCTTTTTATCGGCTGGCAGTGCATCATACTCGGCACGAATATCAGCATCTGAAATCTGCAATTTTTCGCCGATCTTTGCGGTGTTGATAAAGACGTATTTGATCTTTTTCTGCGGCGTGTTGATGTAATAGTTGATCTTATTTTTATCAAAATACTCACGCAGCTCAGCGTCTGTCGGCGTGATGGCTTTGGCAAGGTCGGTCGTGCTTACCGCTACATACGAGAGGTCAAACTTGGTATTTTTTCGCTGAAAATCGTTGAGAACCTCTTCCTCAGAAACGGTCACGCCGGAGGTGATAAACGCATCAAGCTTTTTGTAGCTGATGTCGTCGCGAACGCTCTGTTCGTAAGTCGCAACATTGCCAAACTGCTCCGTCACGTTTTGCTTGTATTTTTCCTCGTCAAACGGCTTGCCGTCGTCGGTCTTGAATTGCTCGCGGATACGGGCTGCAACCTCGGCATCGCTTGCCGTCAGGCCTAGGCGCTCAGCCTCGACACGTGAGATGCGGCTGCCGATCATCCCCTCGAGGATCATCTTTGCCGGAAAACTCTGGCCGCGGCTAAACTGACTGTAATTTTCCTTTTGACGGAAAAGTTCGCCGACCGTGATCTTGTTACCGGCGACCGAGGCGGCAGTCTCATCGCTCTGAGCGAGATTTGCGAGCGAGGCGTTGTTCTGCGGTGTGTAGAAAAACACTAGGCTGGCAACCATCACAACAGCAAAAAGAAAAAGAAGAAAATTACGCGTTTTTTCGAGACGGGTGAAAAACTTTAACATCGATTAATACCTAACTTAACTCAAAATACTAACTGTAGGGACAAACCGTAATTCTAGCAAAAAGCGCCGTCAAATCAAACGCAATTACGCCGGAAGCGCCGAAAATACTTGCAGTTTAGGCGCTTTTAATCGATGATAAACCTCGATATTGAGCGAAATGAAAGGTAACCAGATCAGATCAGTCGGCATAGTCGTAAAACCCGATCACCCCGAAGCAAGGGCGACGGCGGGCGAACTGTCGGCTTGGCTGCGAACAAAGGGCATGGATCAGGCCGGTGAGGTCATCGAAGCCGGAACGCTCGATGCCGACGCTACGACACTAAACGCCGACCTCATAGTCGTGCTCGGCGGCGACGGAACGATGATCTCGACCTCACGACTTATTGGTGCGGGCGATGTGCTTGTGCTTGGTATCAACTATGGAAGTCTCGGCTATCTGACTGATTTTCGTATCGAGGAGATGTTCCCGGCGATCGAGGCGATAATTGCCGGCGAATACGAGATCGACCGCCGCGTGATGCTCGAGGCTGAGCTGTGGAGTGGCGATGAGCGAAAGGTTGCCGGCCGCGTCCTCAATGATGTGGTCATAAACAAGGCTGCTCTGGCACGCATTATCGAGGTCGATGTGCATCTCAACGGGCTGTTTGTAAATTCGTTTCGTGCGGACGGGCTGATCGTTTCGACTCCGACCGGTTCGACCGCTTACAATCTCTCGGCAGGCGGGCCCATCATTTACCCGTCAATGAACGCCGTCGTAATGACGCCGATCTGCCCTTTTACGCTGACCAACCGGCCGATCGTCATCCCTGATGCCGCGGGCATCGAATTAAATCTAAAAGAAGAGAATGAAGGTGTTTTTCTTACTTTTGACGGGCAAACAGGCCGTCGAATGAAGACGGGCGAGCGCGTTATCATCCGAAAAAGCGAAACGACATTTAACCTCGTCCAACCGAGCAATCGAAACTATTTTGATGTGTTGCGAGACAAACTGAAATGGGGCCGATAGATTTAGCTAATTTTCTTCGAATAGGCTGATCTGCTCGTCTTCTTTAGGTTCAAAACCCTCTGGCCACCACTGAAAAATTCCTAGGTCGCACTTTCCGGCGGCGTTAAATATTACGCCTTCGGCTTCGAGCAATTCCTGCTGTAGGTTGATCGGGATGGTGAGCTTTCCGGTCGAGCATTTTCCTTGCGAATTTATTACACGCTGCCAAGGCACATCGTCATCCGAGGCGTGCATGACATAGCCGACGGTGCGAGCGGTGTAGCCTTCGCCAAGGACGATCGCGAGCTGGCCGTATGTCATCACGCGGCCCTTTGGGATCCGTCGGACGACGGCAAATAGGCGCTCGCAGTAGAGGGGGTCGTTTACGTTCATTCGTTGTGCCAGAGCATTGTGCGAGCAGGCGAACCGTCACCACCACCGCCGATGTATTTTAGCGGCATGCAGATAATGCCGTAATCGCCGCCCGCAACCTCGCGCAGATCGACACCCTCAAGTATGACGACCTCGTTTTCAAGCAGCGTGATATGCACCGGATGGCCGGGCGAACCGCTTTTTTCAATCGAGAGGTAATCGATACCAACCAGCACGACACCGTTATCGACCAGTAGTTTTGCGGTCGCGGGTGTCAGGTAGGTAAAATCCGTGCGAAATCCATCCTCGGGCGTCGCCCAAAACTGCGAATTTCGCGTCTTGAACAGCACCCGTGTCATGCCCGCGATATCGCCCACATGCTCAGGCTCGATCGCGACAACATCCTCCGGCACCTCGATTACGCGGCACGGGCCGACGAGTTTTTCGGGATCGATCTCGTGGATGCGTTTTGCTCCGTCGATAAAATGATTTGGCGCGTCAATATGGGTCGCGGTGTGAACGCCGAGCGAAATATGCGACACGTTTGCCGTCGAGCCGTCAGCGATCGATTTGAAAGACGTCACCTCAACGTCCGGATCGCCCTTATATATCGGCACATCTGCGCTGATGGGGACAGTAATATCGTAAATTTTCACAATGCTAGAATAATCCAGATTTCGTCTTTAGCCAATGATTACCGAGAGCTTACTTTGCGTTCTTTGCGGCTTTGCGTGAAAATCTGATTTTCGGTATGAAAACACCCCGCATATCAGCGTCAAGCTATTCAAACACTGCCCCGCTCGTGTGGTCGTTTCTTTACGGTTCACAGCGCGGCAGTGTCGAATTGATACTCGACAATGCTCCCGCACGATCAGCCGAATTGCTTGCCGAGGACCGTGTTGACGCAGCTCTCGTTCCCGTCATCGCGTATCAGATGATCGATGGTGTGCGTTTGATACCCGACGTGTGTGTCGGCGCAAAAGAGCGTGTCCGCAGCGTTTGCCTTGTAACAAAAGGCGAGGACCTCTCAGACGTAAAAAGCGTTTCGCTGGACGTCTCGTCCAAAACCTCTGTCGTGCTGACAAAGATCATCTTTCGCGAATTCCTGGGCTTTGAACCGGAGTGGATAGACGCCGAACCTGATATCGACGCGATGCTTGCTGTATCAGATGCCGCTCTATTGATCGGCGATCCGGCGTTGATGATCGACGAGTCGCGATATAAAAAATTTGACCTTTCCGAATTATGGCGTCAGCATACCCGCCTCGGATTTGTTTTCGCTATGTGGATGACGCGGCGTGAGAGTTGCACAATTGATCTTGCAGCGGCACGTGATGAGGGGCTTGCCCATGCGGATGACATTGCGGCAAATTACGCAGCCGAGATCGGGCTGAGCCGAGACGAAATGAAAAGCTATCTGACCGAAAATATCTCGTATTCTATCGACTACACGATGCGTCGCGGCATGGAGCTGTATTTTGAGCTTGCGGCAAAACACGGCCTGATAGCTAAAGATCGTGAGCTGATATTTTTGTAGAAACGCTGCAAGAAGAAACGGTGGCGGGCGTTCAAAAAATGTTCTAGACATCACATTTTTTTGGAGCTTACAGATGAAAAACTTTCTTGTTCTTGTCGTTAATCTTAGTGTTGTAGCCTTTGGCCTTGCCGCATTGGGTACATTTCTAAATTACCTTTTTGGCCTAAATATAGGGATCCAAGGGTCAAAGCTGCCTGACGACCCAGTGATCGGCATCGTGTTCGTTGTAATCGCTGCAATTTGCGGTGCGATCGCGTTCTTTGTAAACAAAAAAAGCGAAGCTGCTCAGACCAATGGTTCGTGATCGATAAACGGATTTGCTGCGAGAGTCTCAGCGATATGAATTTCGAGTCGGTCGGCAAATGTCCGATCGGCTTTTTTCATTAGATAGAGCCAATGAGCGAATAT
>JBEBGA010000137.1:0-7494 GCA_040081695.1 Pyrinomonadaceae bacterium | reverse complement strand
CTGATACGTTAGGCCGACACGCGAAAACTGGGTAAATCTGCGCTTCTTGAAAAATAGTTCAGAAAGGGGTGCGGTCGCAAATACATTGGCCCCGTACGTTTTTTGCGTAAATAGGTTTGCCTCGTCCGTCAAGACAGTTCCGTTCGGATTATAAAGGTCGTTAAGAACGTCGGCATTCTGGGTCAGATAGGTGCCTTCGCCAAAGAATTTGTATTTACTTGAAAATACCGAAAATCCAACTGAGATAGGACGGTTTCTGAAATAAGGCTGCTGGTATGTGAACTGTATATTTCTCTGGCGATTGCCTGCCCCGATATTGATAGATAGTATTTCGCCGCGTCCAGCAAGGTTGTTTGTTGAGTATTCAAGTCCAAAAAATGACCCGCCAATGCCTGATAATCCGCCGTTAAAAGATATTTGCTGACGGCCTTTTTCTTTAACCTTGACGATCAGATCAACGTCGCCTTTTTCTTCGTCGGTTCGGATCTCGACGTCTTGATCTTTATCAATTGGGTCAAAATATTGGGTTTGGTTTAGTCGGGCGACCGATATTTCAAGAAAATTTTGATTGTAGATATCACCTTCGTTCAGAAGAAACTCGCGCCGCATGACTTTATCACGTGTGAACGTGTTACCTGTAAATTCTAAACGCCGAAGACTAAACTGTTTGCCCTCGTCAATGGTGAGAGTAATGTCAACAATACCCTCTTCCGGGTTTGTTTTGCTGTCATTAAACACTGGTTCAAACTCGGCGTTGTACTGAACGAAACCCTGCGAGCCGTACACCTTTTTTAGATCTTCGTAAACTGCATCCTGAAGTCGTTTGCCGTCGGCGATCTCACCTTTTTTCAGGCCAACGTAGCCTAGTATTTGTTGTTCGGAAAAGATCGAATTGCCCTCAACTTTGAGTTCGCCAACTCGAAAAATCTTACCTTCGGTAACTGGCACTACGATCCTGAGCGTGTCGTCGTTTGACCTAAGTAACGGAATAGGGATCGGCAGGTTCTTTAGCAGAGGTAAACCGGTACGTTTATAACCGAGCCCGACGACCACAGGGTCACCTATACGCGCCTGAAAGTAGCCTTTTGAGAACATATACGAACGCACATTTTTTTGCAGATCATATTGCAGCTTACGCAGATCGAGGATATCCATCCCTTTGATCCGTGAAATGAGGCCCGTTTTTTTGACTAAGAGCAATGCATCGCGCAACTCGCCGTCCTTAAATTTTTGATTGCCGTCAAAATCGATCTCTACAATGCGTGAGCGATTCCCCTGCTGTACATCAAAAGTGACGGCTATTGACGTGGCCGACACCTCCTCTTCCTTGACAGTCACGGTCGCATTGGGAAACCCCTTTGACGCAAGCATTTCGCGCAGGATGCGGGTCGCATTTCGTGCCTTGACAGGATCGTAGACCGATTCTTTCGAGATGCCGACACGCTTTTCACGAAACTCTTTAAGGATGTCGGACTCTGTGATCACCTTAGAACCTTTGAATTGCAGATCGCGGATAATGGGCAGCTCTTTGACCTCAAAAATGACATTCACGCCGCCGCGAATGCCGTCCTCGGTCAGTACGCGTGTCGCTGTTTTATCAAAAAAGTTTAGCGAGAGGAGTTCTCTTAGGTCTCGTTCGAGGGCGGCCGGGTCATAAACATCGCCTGAACGTGTTTTGATGTAATAGAGCAGATCCTCATCTCGCAGACGACGGTTGCCCTGGATATCGACGGTTTCAACGACCTGTTGGGCGGCAGAGGCTGTTCCCGAAACTGTTTTGTTTTTCGCACCTTCGTCTGTTGCGGCAAGTGCGGGAAATGCCGCAAATACCAAGACGAGTACTACAAATCCAAGTGCGCGAAGATTATACATAAACCGGGAATTTCCTTACTCTGTGCAAATTAAAAAGCTCCGAAAAGCTTTGGGTTCGCCGTTGTCATCAATATGAAATAATAGGATAAACCAACAAAAACGGCATTACAACGTCAGATTTAACTTGCCTGTTTGATTCTGCGCACTGGCCGCAGGTTGCCTTTTAGAGCTTATCCTTCAAACTTATGAATTATACAGGGAAATAGACAGAACAGCGAACCTCAGCGCGCCGATTTAGCGCATATTTGCTAGGCGCGAGACATATTATTCGGGCCCTGCCTTGGCACGTCCGCGGAGCAAAACGGGTGCGTCAGGAGCACAGCAAAAGTCGATCAGCCTTTTGCGGTCAGCTTTCATCTCCTCGTCGCTCTCAAGCATTTTCATCGTTGCGTCAAAGACTGTGGCGGAGCTTTCGTCCGTCGGACGGCGCAGCGAGTAGTGCATCCATTTACCATCGCGGCGGGCGGCGACCAATGCGGCTCGTTTCAGATATGCTAGATGTCGCGAGACCTTGGGATTGTTGGTGCCGAGCGTCCCGGCAAAAAAGCACACGCACACCTCGCCATCACGCAGCAGGTTTAAGATCCGCAGCCGCGTCCTGTCAGCGAGCGAAGAAAAGAAAAGCTCAGCGTTAAATGTATCCTTACCGGTCATAAAAAAATTTTACCATATTTATAATTATGGCTTGACATAAATGTTATCCGTGATAACCTGAATACAATTATGGTAAAACATAATTATAATTTACGGAGGCAATTATGGAAAATCAGATAAATACACTTAAGGCTCATCTTGCGATAAACGTAAAAGACGTCACTCGCAGCATCGAATTTTATCAGCGGATGCTAGGTCTCGAACCGAGCAAGGTGCGGACCGGCTATGCAAAATTTGATGTAGTAAACCCGCCGCTAAACCTGACGCTAAACGAGATGCCCTTTGACGGAAAAGGTGCTTTGTCGCACCTCGGAATACAGGTTGCGAGCAGCGATGACGTAAATGCGATGAAATCGCGTTGGCAAGAGCAAGGACTCGTCCCGCGCGAGGAAATGCAGACGACGTGCTGCTATGCTCTGCAGGACAAAGCATGGGTCAACGACCCGGACGGCAACGAATGGGAAGTATTCGTAGTGCTCCAAGATAATCTATCGGAAGAGACTCAGAACGCGGCCGACAAGACCTGCTGCGTGCCGACGTTTACCAACATTGACGGCAAGAAACAGGAAGTCGCGACCGCTTGCTGCTGATCACTATGGAACTTAGAGGAGATAGCCATGTAACAGGTTTCGACAAGCTCTGCCGCCGGATACTTGGCGGTTGTGAGACCAATAGCCAAAACGGCGGCGGGCTTTTCGAGACTCAGTGGGAGGTTTTTGTCGCGAGATTAGACAAAAATACGGGTAGATACGAGAGCAGAACCTATTGCTGCGAAGATGCCATTTCAATAAACTATGTCGGCTAACAACTGCAATCCGGTGGCCAGTCTGTCTTTTCTCGACAGATTTCTTACACTGTGGATCTTTGCTGCAATGTTTCTCGGCGTTGTGTCCGGATACATCTATCCGGGGGTTGAGAGCGTTATCAACCGCTTTAATGTCGGTACGACCAACGTCCCGATCGCTCTCGGCCTGATCCTCATGATGTATCCGCCGCTCGCTAAGGTCCGCTACGAAAACCTCGGTGAGGTTTTTCGCAATACAAAAATACTCAGCATTTCACTCGTACAAAATTGGGTCATCGGACCTGTTTTGATGTTTGCTCTGGCGATAGTATTCCTGCGCGATCAACCGGAATATATGACCGGGCTGATCATGATCGGGCTCGCCCGTTGTATCGCGATGGTCATCGTTTGGAACGAGTTGGCAAAGGGCGACACCGAATATGCGGCGGGCCTCGTCGCCTTTAACAGCGTCTTTCAAGTGCTGTTTTACAGTGCTTACGCTTGGCTTTTTATCACAGTGTTACCTCCGTATTTCGGGCTTAAGGGTATTGCCGTCGATGTCAGTATTTGGCAGATCGCTCAGAGCGTTTTTATCTATTTGGGGATACCGTTCATCGCCGGTATGCTGACGCGATTCTTGCTCGTTAGGGCCAAAGGCAAAGACTGGTATCACGACAAATTTATCCCGCGGATCAGCCCGCTCACGCTTGTCGCACTGCTATTTACGATCTTTGTAATGTTTAGCCTCAAAGGGAATCTGATCGTGCAATTGCCGCTGGATGTCGTGCGGATCGCGATCCCGCTGCTGATCTATTTTGTGGTGATGTTTCTTGTTAGTTTTTATATGGGCAAAAAAGCCGGGGCGGATTATTCAAAAACAGCGACGCTTTCGTTCACCGCCGCGAGTAATAATTTTGAACTAGCAATCGCCGTCGCTATCGCCATATTCGGGATAAATTCGGGTGCCGCATTTGCCGCGGTGATCGGCCCGCTTGTCGAAGTGCCTGTGTTGATCGGCTTGGTCAATGTCGCTCTATTTTTTCAAAAACGCTATTTTGCGGCAGAGGCTTGAGGCTATGAAAAAGGAACGCGTACTGATACTTTGCACAGGCAACTCTGCCCGGAGCCAGATGGCCGAAGGATTGCTGCGGTCGATGGGCGGTGACAAATTTGAGGTAGAAAGTGCCGGAACAGTCGCGAGCTTCGTCCGACCGCAGGCAATCGCCGCGATGGCAGAGATAGGTATCGACATCACAGGTCATCGCTCAAAATGCCTCGATGAATATCTTGATACCGCTTTTGATCACATCCTCACCGTCTGTGACAACGCCAATCAAACGTGTCCCGCCTTTCCCGGTAAGGCTCAACGCACACATTGGAGCCTCGAAGATCCGGCGGAGGTTGATGGCACAGAAGAAGAAAAGCTGGCCGCATTTCGTCAAATACGCGACCAGCTAATTATTAAAATAAAAGAGTTTATCCGCTCTAACTGATCTCAAGCCTTTTGACTGAGTTCTTTCTCAGTCTTTTTGGCACGGATCTCACGAAAGACAAGTTTGTCGCCCTCGGGATAGATCTCGACCGTGCTTTCGTCGGTGACGTGGCCTTGGATCAGGGCTTCGGACAGTTCGTCCTCGACGTGTTTTTGCAGGGCACGTTTTAGCGGACGGGCGCCATAGTTGCGGTCGGCACAGGTTTTTTCGATCAGCCATTTTTTAGCTTCGTCCGTCAACTGGATCTTTAGATCCCGTCCGGCGGTCACGACATTTAGGTTTGCGACTTGCAGGTCGATGATCCGGAGCAGATCCTCGTCGAGCAGCTCGTCAAAGATGATGATCTCGTCGAGGCGGTTTATAAATTCGGGGGCAAATGTCTGTTTGACCTGCGACATCACCTGTTCTTCCATCCGTTCGCGTGAGGCGTCGCCGCTACCTTGAAAACCCAGCGACGCGCGTTTTTGAATCACGCGGGCACCGAGATTCGATGTCATTATAAATATCGCGTGCTTGCAATCGACCGCCTGGCCCATCGCGTCCGTCAGGACACCGTCCTCAAAGACCTGCAGCAAAACATTGAACAGATCGGGATGTGCTTTTTCGACCTCGTCAAACAGCACGACCGCGTACGGTGAACGGCGAAGTTTCTCGGTAAGCTGGCCGCCTTCTTCGTGGCCGACGTAGCCCGGAGGCGAGCCGATAAATTTCGAGACCGAATGCTTTTCCATGAATTCGCTCATGTCAAAGCGGATCAAAGCGCGTTCCGAGCCAAACAGATATTCGGCGATCGAACGTGCGACCTCGGTCTTGCCGACACCGGTCGGGCCAAGGAATAAAAATGAGCCGACGGGGCGATGCGGGTTTTTCAAACCGGCACGCGAACGGCGGATCGCTCTGGCGAGTGCCGAGATGGCGGGCCGCTGCGAGACGATGCGTTCGTGCAGGGCGGTCTCGATGGTCAACAGTTTTTCGGCTTCTTTTTGTTTGACTGACGAAACTGGAACACCTGTCCAGCGGGCGATCACCTCATCGACATCGTCTTTGGTAACTTCGACGGCAAAGAATGAATCTTCTAACGACCGCAGTTCATACGAGATCAACTGATCCTCGTTTGCGGCGGCGCGTTTCCAATTTTCAACCGTTTCCTTCCACGAAGGCTCGCCTCGATTTTCGTGCTGATACCGCAGCTTGGCGCGGGCGCCGGCTTCGTCGAGCACGTCAATGGCTTTGTCCGGCAAAAAACGGTCGGGGATGTAACGGTTCGATTGCGTGACAGCGGCAAGCAGGGCGTCTTTGGTGTAGCGAAGCTGATGAAACGCCTCATAGCGCTCGACGATGCCGTTGATGATCTCAAGCGCCTCCGTCTCGGTCGCGGGTTCGATCTTGACCGACTGAAAGCGGCGTTCGAGTGCGCGGTCTTTTTCGATCGTTTTGCGAAACTCGGTCGGCGTGGTCGCACCGATACACTGAATGTCACCGCGCGACAGTGCGGGTTTTAAGATATTGGCAGCATCTAGCGTGCCCTCGGCCGATCCGGCCCCAACGAGCGTATGCAGCTCGTCAATAAACACGATGTTTTCATCGCTCTCTTTGAGCTCGGCCATGATCTTTTTCAAACGCTCCTCAAACTGGCCGCGATATTTTGTGCCGGCAACGACCAAAGACAGGTCGAGCGACAGTATGCGTTTGTTTTCGAGAAAGGTCGGGACGTTTTTATCCACGATGCGTTGGGCCAGCCCCTCGACGATCGCGGTTTTGCCAACGCCGGATTCACCGATCAAGACGGGATTATTTTTTGTTCGGCGGCAGAGGATCTCGATGATCCGCTGGACCTCGTCTTCGCGCCCGACAAGCGGATCGAGACGGCCCTCGGCGGCATCGACGGTTAGGTCGCGAGTGAATTCGAGCAGTCCCGGTGTCTTGGAATTTTCTTTGTTCGCGGCGAGCACGCCGGGGATGCCGCTCTGACGCGTCATCTCGTCGCGGACATCCTGCAACCTCAGCCCGTAACCAAAAAGTATCTCGGCGGCTACGCTTTTTTCTTCGCGGACGATACCCAACAATAGATGCTCGGGGCCGATGTGGCGGTTCTTTAACTGGCGGCTCTCGTCGTTGGCGTAAAACAAGATCTGTTTGGTAGCGGCGGAAAGATGCAGCTCGGACGATTGCGGGATACGGCCTTTGACGACGATCCGTTCCTCGACATCGCGGCGGATATTGTCAACGGTCAGCGCGTGGCGAAAAGGAAAAAAGCGGGCGGACAGAGTTTTGTCCTCACGCATAAGGCCGAGCAAAATATGCTCGGGAGCAATGACTTGCGAACCGTATTGGAGGGCTTCGTACCGGGCGAAGAATATCACCCGCCGTGACCTCTCAGTGTAACGTTCAAACATAGGATTATTTAATACCGTTCCTCGTTATGTTCAATGGAAAACAATTATAACGAAAAAACGGCGGACACGCGCCAAATTTTTCAATATTCAATTCTTTTCGAGCTTGGGTTGAATATAGTTGCAAAGGCGCAATAAATCCACAAGAAAATCAATAATTTGCGGGTTAAAACGAAAAAAGTTTTGGCTGGGCTAATTTGCCATCCGTGAGCGAGCGTCGATGTCCGCAATATCGTCGCCGACGATCTCGCGGACGATCGCCTCGTCCTTGTGCGAAATGCCGCGCAGGATCTTGCCA
>JBEBGA010000492.1:0-1887 GCA_040081695.1 Pyrinomonadaceae bacterium | reverse complement strand
ACCGCATATATAATCCTTATTTAAACATTATTTTGCCCTGATGGAGGAGAAACCTAAGTGAATAGCGAAGAACTCGAACAAAGCTTGAAAACTGAATTCGAGAGTTATCTAAAAAATATCTCTGCGGAAATGAAGCAAAGCGTTGCTGAATTTCAGCGCAAGATGCAAGAGGATCACGAGCATCAGAAAGCCCGAATGGAAGAGGCTTTTCAGAGCTTTGCCGCGCGTTTCGATTCCGAACACGAATTTGACGGAGGCTTTCGCGAATCTGTCGCCGAGCACTTAAAACTCGCACGTGACGAGGGTGCAAAACTGAGCGCGACCGCATTTGCTGAGGCCGAAAAGCTTGAGGCTCCCGCCGCAGCTCCGACGTCGAGTTTTGCCGATATGCGCGATGCGATCGCTGATATCAGCAGCAAGGATTCGCAGTCGGCGATACTCAAAACCCTCGTAGAGCATGCTTCGGCGTTTGCTCCGAGAGGTGCATTTTTTATCATCAAGAACGAGCACATCGCGGGATGGAAAGTTTTTGGCAGCGAAGCCGAAGGATCTGACAACGCGATCCGCGAGATACATTTTCCGGTGTCGGCTGACTCAATTCTTGGCAGTGCTGTTACCTCCAAGGTAATGACCGAGGGCTCGTTTGGAGCCAATGCCGAAGATGCCGCGTTTCTCGAACCGCTTGGTTTTGGCCAGCCGGACCGTATGTGCGCGATCCCGCTCGTCGCCCGCGATCGCAGCGTGGCGGTGATGTACGCCGATCACGGCACCGAAGGGGCGTCCGTTAATGTCGAAGCTTTGCAAACTCTCGTCGGCGTCGCCGGCCTGACCGTTGAACTACGTGCAGCAGCGGCAAAGGGTGATGACAGCCCGGCATCAGCCGAGGTTGAAAGCGTTCAGGCATTTGTTCCGACGCCGGTCGTTGAGCCCCAATTCGAAGCTCCTGTCGTTTCGGCGTTCGAAGAAACCATCGAAGAGGTTCCGGTACAGGTCGAGACCGATCAGTTTTCATTTACCCAAAACGAACACGCGACCGACCCGTTTGCGGTCGAGGCACCTGTCGCGACAAATCCATTTGAACAGGCTCTTGAACCGGCGGCTGAAGTTCAGCCCGAACCTGCACCCGAATTTGAGAGCAATGGTGGAGCAATGGTGTTTGATTCCGGCGGTTCGATCGAACCGGCAGTTGTCGAAGGATCGCCTTTTGACCGTGCTGTCGAACCGTTCGAACCTGCGGCTCCTATCGGAAGCGGTAGTGCGGCACAGGTTGCCGAGCCTGCCGTACAGATGCCTGCCGCGGCTGTTCCACAAGCACGTCTCAGCGACCGTCCGGTAGATCTGCCGATCGAGGTCCCTGAAGAAGAGCGTCGTCTGCACAATGACGCACGCCGTTTTGCACGGCTGCTCGTGTCCGAGATCAAGCTTTATAATGAGAAAAAAGTACTCGAAGGCCGTCAGGCACACGACCTGTACGACCGTCTGCGCGAAGCCATCGACCGCTCACGCGAGATGTACGACAAACGCGTCCAACCGCCCGTCGCGGCCCGCTTTGACTACTTTCACTACGAGCTGTTAAATTCGCTAGCCGACGGCGACGCCGCCCGCTTTGGCGAAGGCTACCCCGGAGCAACCGTCTAGTTTTTAGTTATTTAATTGAACAAAAGCCGCCCTGAGAGTTCAGAGGCGGCTTTTTCTTATCCGATTATTACCACTGACTACTGACAACTGACAACCGACAACTGCTCATTGACGCATGCGGTCGCATCGCATTATATTTTTGAAATGCCAAGAGATGCGAGCGACGAGCAGGCTGAGCGGGACCTGTCGGAGTTGTACAAACAGCGCGAAGAGTTAGCGGACGGGCTAAAGTTTGTGCCGCCGGATATG
>JBEBGA010000491.1:0-1890 GCA_040081695.1 Pyrinomonadaceae bacterium | reverse complement strand
TGCTAAGCAGTTTTGCAAAAAATGCGCCGGATCCCTCGTTTGTGATCCGGCCGGACAAGGGAGCAAAAATGTCAGATATTCTTGCTGCAATAAACGCATTACGCGTGTCGCCAAAAGCGGATATGAGGATCGAGGTTGATGCCGATCTCAATGTTTTCATCCCCAAAAAGCTGGATCCAAATGCAGGTCCGCCAAAGCCAAACCCCCTATTCCTTCTCGTTGAAATTGACGGAAGATCTAACATTTTGCTTAACACTCAAAAAAAGGGTACGTTCCCCGCAACATCGAACATGGAACAGCGTCTGAAAGATATATTTAGGGAGCGCGAGAATAATGGGGTTTGGCTACAAGGGACCAATACGACAGATACAACTGTTTTTATCAGGCTGGCGGGGAACATGACATTTGAAAATCTCGCCGAACTCGCCCGGACGATAAAGAGAGCCGGATCGGACAACATTGGCCTACAGGTGGATGAGGGAATAAAAATGGTTGAGGTGGAACTCAAACAACCATGAAGCAGTATCATGATCTCCTAAAACATATCCTCGACACCGGCGTCCGTCACGAGGATCGCACCGGCACGGGCACGATATCGACGTTTGGCTATCAAACGCGTTTCAACTTACGCGAGGGGTTTCCGATAGTGACGACAAAACGCGTGCCCTTTCGCTGGGTCGCGGAGGAGCTATTTTGGTTTTTGAGCGGCTCGACGGATGAAAAAGACCTGAACTCGCGCGGCGTCGATATCTGGACAGAATGGGCGACTGCGGAACAGACGGCGAGATTCGGCCGCGAAGAGGGTGATCTCGGGCCGGTTTATGGTTATCTGTGGCGTTCGTTTGGCGGCGAATATCCGCAAATCAATGGCGTCGATCAGATCGCACGTTTGATACGTGAGATCACCGAAAACCCGAATTCGCGGCGGCTGCTTGTATCGGGCTGGGACCCGCGTGTCTGCGACGACGTCGCCCTGCCGCCGTGTCATACGCTGTTTCAATTTAAGGTCGAGAGCGGTAAGACGCTGCATTGCCAGCTTTATCAACGCTCGGCTGACGCATTTCTAGGTGTGCCGTTCAATATCAGCAGCTACGCCCTGCTAACGCATCTTGTCGCACACGTTTGTGGGCTTGAGGTCGGCGATTTTGTTCATACTTTCGGCGACCTTCATATTTACAGCAACCACCTCGAACAGGTCAATGAACTGCTCTCGCGTGAGCCGATGGCACTGCCTACATTGGAATTTGTTGATGCGGATGGGTTGAAAGGGCTAGACGGCCTGCTCAATTTCAAATTTGAGAATTTGAAATTGAATAACTATCAGTCGTGGGGAAAGATCGCAGCACCCGTTGCGGTCTAAAAACTATTTAACATTAGGTGGTTGAAAGGTTTTTGTGCGGAGCGTGATGCCTTCGTCGCCGATCAGAAGCAGACGGCGGGCGTCGTAGCTTGAGGCGTTTGCGGGCGTGTACGAGAGTAAATAGCGGTTTTTGCGGAGTTCGTCGCAGATAAATTTGGCCGCGATTGATGCTTCTTCAAACGGGAAAACCTGGCCGCCGGTCTCCTCGGCGATCTGATTCATTATCACTTTGGCCTTTGGCTGGTCGCGGCGATATGCCCCGCCGGAGCGGTCCGGGATCTGCAGCGAATAAACCGTTACATTCTGTTCCTGCAGCTCATTGAGCATCTTGTCATAAGGGGTCTTACTGCCGCGGTCGAGGCCGTCGCTAATTAGAATAAGTGCAGTTTTTCGCGTGGCCGGCATCAGCGGCAGGATCACCTCTTTAAGAGATGAATTGATCGCATCAAATAGATACGGATTGCCTTTTTTCCTGAGGGTGCCAAGAGATACTTCCATTTTTTTGGCATCATCCGTCCATTCCTGGATTA
>JBEBGA010000490.1:0-1891 GCA_040081695.1 Pyrinomonadaceae bacterium | reverse complement strand
GAGTCGAAGATCTGCGATTTGATAAATGCGGCGGATTTGACCTCGTTATTGAGGACGACGCCCATGTAGTTGTTAATATTCTTACCGGTCCAGTCGCCAAACTTCTGTGCACCCGCCGGTTTCAGCGAAAATCCGATCTCAAAATCTCGGTCGCTGCCGGTTCGGGACATCGCATTCGCCTGCCGCAACTCGCTGCCATCCACGATCGACGGATATTCGACGACCACGTACTGCTTTGGCTTGTTCGGATCGGGCGTCGCAGCAGCATTTGCCGCAGTTGGCTCGTCGCGATCGCTGTATGGCAGTATCTTACGATTTGGCGGAACCGTTCCTCCGAGCGAAGCTCTGGCCGCGTCTTCCGACTGGTATGTCGCGACCGGTGCCGGACTCGCAGGGCTGACGATCTTCATGAGAGCAAGATTCGATTCGGAGCCGATCAGTATCTTAACGCGTTCCGGATCATCGACGCCCGGCATCTGAAGCAGGATCTGGCCGGAACTTTCAGCTCCATGTCGCTGTAGCGTCGGCTCCTTGACACCGTAAGCATTGATACGGCTCTCGATAATCTTAAGTGCCTGCTCGACGGCTTGCTTTTTCAAGACTTCCTGCATCGCTGCGGGAAGCGTCCACGAAATATCATTACCGCTTACGCTCTCAGTCCAATTGGCAAAATCGACCTTTTCTTTGACCTTATCGATCACAGCTTGCGACTGCGTTGCGTCAGAGAGGTTGAGCGTGACCGTGTATTTCCCGTTCTCGGTCGTCGTTGGGTTGCCGGTTACAGGCAGTTTGGCATCCAGAACCGCATTTAGGGCCGCCTGAGCGTTATTCTCAGTGAGCGTCTTGAGGTAATCATCCGTTTTCACCTTCATCACAAGGTGCGAACCGCCCTTGAGGTCGAGGCCGAGGCTGATATTCTGCGAGAGATTATCCTTGATGCCCTGATAGGTAAAATCGGCCGCAACCGGAGCCCGGCGCGGGCCGAATACCAAAATGATGCCGCCAATGGTGACGGCGATAATTACTGCCGTCCTGATCCACAAACCCGTATTTTTCATAACAACTTGGTTAACGGTGACAAGTGAACAGAGACAGGGATTTTTCCCCTCACTGTTTACAGTTCACTATTTACTACTCAGCTTTCTTGCCAACTACAGCCGCTTTTCCTACTTCCAACAGCGATTTGTCCGCGCTTAGGATGATAAAACTCGTTTCCCTTATTTCCTTAACCTTACCAATGATGCCGCCATTTGTGACGACATCGTCGTTGATCTTAAGAGCAGCGATCAAGTCGGCAAGCTGCTGCTTCTGTCGCTTCTGCGGCAGGATCACAAGGAAATAGAAAATTCCAAAGATAAAGACAAACGGCAACAGCGTCCAAATGATGCTTCCGCCGCCTGCACTTTCTTGAAATAAGAGAAGGTGAATATTCATAGAGCTTCGCCTGTAAAGACAAAAGCAAAATGATATACATTTAGTTCGCCTTTATCAAACGGGCCGTTTTAATTCTTTGTGATCTCTGTGTCTTCGCCTCTGTGGGCTTTGTGTTCAAAAAAGGCCTTTAACACAGAGTTCACAAAGAGAGGACACGAAGCTCACAAAGAAGAAGAACCGCAGATGTTCTAAAATTGCCATCTACCCGACATTATTCTCCTGCAAACCCTCAAGAAATTCCTTTCGGAAAGCCTGAAATCGGTTTTCGATGATCGCCGCACGAGCTTTTCGCATTGTCGCGAGAAAGAATGCGACATTGTGATGCGATATCAAAGTCGCCGCCGTCATCTCGCCTGCGTGATTCAAATGCCGGAGATAACCCAACGAATATCGTCGGCAAACCGAGCATTCGCAATCAGGATCGAGCGGGCCAGAATCGGTTGCAAATTTGGCATTC
>JBEBGA010000010.1:0-26273 GCA_040081695.1 Pyrinomonadaceae bacterium | reverse complement strand
AGCCAATATTGCTACGTCGCCGCGTTCTTTGAGCACCTCGGCTTTGCCGATCTCGATGTGTTTGGGCGGCGAACTGATATCGACGCCAAAGCCGTTGCCGCGGGGATAACGCAGCGCCGCCGGGCCGGGATGCTCGATCGCGGTGAGCATCATGTCGCGAAGCTCGGCCTCGTCTTTTGGCGCCATCAGGACGATATTTGGATAACCACGCAGATATGCAATGTCGAGCAAGCCGTGATGCGTCGGGCCGTCGGCTCCGACGATGCCGGCACGGTCCATCGCGATCGTGACGTTGAGGTCCTGCAGACAGACATCGTGGATAACCTGATCAAAAGCCCGCTGCAAAAATGTCGAATAGATCGCCGCGACGGGTTTTAGCCCTTCGCAAGCCATACCCGCGCAAAACGTGATCGCATGCTGTTCGGCGATTCCGACGTCAAACGACCGCTCGGGAAATTTCTCCAGCACCTTATCGACGCCGGTGCCGTCCGGCATTGCCGCGGTGAGGGCAACGATCGTCGGGTCGCTCGCCATCAGTTCGCACATCGTTTCGCCAAAAACGGTCGTGTAGGCGGGCGGTGCGGTCTTGGTCGATTTGTAGGGAAGCCCGGTTTTCGGATCGAACGGGCCGGTCGCGTGATATGCGTAGTAATTTTTCTCAGGATTCGGAAAGCCCTTGCCCTTGACCGTCAGAGCGTGGACGATGACCGGGCCGTCATCGACCTTTTTTGCGGCCTCGAGCGCTTTTACCAGCTCCGGCACGTTGTGGCCATCGACATAGCCGATGTATTTGAAGCCAAGCTCGTTCACCAACGCTCCGGGCAAAACCGCAGCGGCGATGGCGTCTTTGACAGATTTGGCGGCACGGCGCAATTTGCCGCCGATGCCGGGGACGCTTTCGAGCACGTCGCCGATCTCTTCTTTCCAGTGCTGATAGCTTTGCGCTTCTTTGATGCGGTTGAGATAGCCGCTCAAGCTACCAACCGCCGGGGCGATCGACATGCCGTTGTCGTTGAGCAGCACGACGAGCCGTGATTTGAGATGGCCGGCCTGATTGATCGCCTCCATCGCCATCCCGCCCGCGAGCGACGAATCGCCGATCATCGCACAGACGTGAAAGTCTTCTTTTTTGGTGTCGCGGGCAACGGCCATCCCGAGCGCCGCCGACAGCGAAGTCGAGGCGTGTCCGGCGCCAAATGTGTCGTACTCAGATTCGTCACGGCGAAGAAAGCCGCTCAAGCCGCCGTAGGTTTTGATCGTATGGAGTTCGTCGCGGCGTCCGGTCAATATCTTATGTGCGTATGCCTGATGGCCGACGTCCCAGACGAGCTTGTCGTCCGGCGTGTCAAAAACGTAATGCATCGCCACCGCCAGCTCGACCGCACCGAGGCTTGCACCCGTGTGGCCGCCGACGCGTGAGCAGGTGTCGATGATAAACTGACGAACCTCGTCCGCCACCTCTTGCAGGTCCTCGACCTTGAGCTGGCGCAGGTCGGCGGGTGAATTGATCTCTGATAAAAATCTCATTGCTTACCCAATTTACCATTTACCCTTTAGCATTTACCACTTACGCCGCTGACATTTCTTTACACTTAAGGACAAAAATTCTTTCGACCTTTCGCCGACGCGCCGCGTCAAAGATAGCGACAGGCAGTAAGATCAATAAAATAGAGGTAAATATTAATGTCATCAAAATCTAAATTCATTTCAGTTCTTTCGATAGTATTGGGCATCGCAATGTTCACGACCGTTAGCTTTGCACAGGAAGCGACGACCACCACCAAGACCGACAAGGCGGAGCGTGTAAAAGGCGAACGCGGTTTTGGCAAGCGCATGGGACGCGATGGCTTTGGCGGCCGTCACGGCAAGCACGGCCGTATGGGCGGACGTATGATGCTCAAGGGCATCGACCTGACCGACGCTCAGAAAGCGCAGATCAAGGCCATCCATGAGAGCAATAAACCTGACGCAGCAACCATCGCCGAGCTAAAAGCTATCCACGAGTCGAAAAAGGCCGGTACGGCTTTGACGCAGGAACAGCAGGATCGTATGAAAGCTTTTCGCGAACAGCGTCAGGCAAAGATGAAAGCCGCTCACGAGCAGATCCTCAATGTTCTGACCACCGAGCAAAAGGCTAAGATCGAGACCCGCAAGGCCGAGATGAAACAGCGTTTTGCAGAGCGCAAACTCAAATTCGAAGAACGCCGCAAAGAGCGCGGTACAAAACCGGCAACGGCCACCGAAAAGCCAAAAGATAACTAAGCGGTTTTTTCAGTAAAAGACAAAAGAGCGTGGAGTAAGTTCCACGCTCTTTTTTTTCTTGGTCCGGTCTGGACCAGGTGGACCAAGGTGGCCCAAATCGGAAAAATATGGTTGTATATTCCGGCGATAATATTTCCGCCAAAGAGCTTAGTGATTATACTCAGAAATTGAAACAGTACATAAAAAAGAAGGGACAAGTAAAGACTATTAAGATAGTCAACGGAGTCAAACGAGGTTCGTTCGCGATAGAAATATTTGTTTTGCCGAAAGACTATTTCCCACCAACTCCAGTAATAGAATAGCAGAGGTTAAAAACTTGACTATCGGGGCTAAATGGTAGATATTTTTAGCCATCATGAAGAACAAATTATTCTCGACTATAGGGTTAAGGGTTTTGGGCGGCTTCATGGTTTTGATAGGCCTTGGGATCTCCGCACAGGCTCAGACATTGTCGGCGGCGGATGTTCAGACGATCATCGCACAGGCGGTTTCGACTGCGGTTTCTCTCAATCAAAAAGTCACAGTTTCGGTCACGGATAAAGAGGGGCATCTGCTCGGCACCTTTGTGATGACGGGTGCGTCCGCGACGACGCTGATCCGCAGTGTCGGAACGGCGGGGCAGGGATTGGAAAATCTGTCTGTTTCGGCGACGGCGGCTTCGCACTCAAAGGCCGGAACGGCGGGTTTGTTTGCCACGGGCGGCAACGCTTTTACGACGCGGACAGCGAGTTTTATCATCCAGGAACATTTTCCCCCCGGTGACGACAACCGTCCAGGCGGGCCGCTTTACGGGGTTCAGTTTTCTAGCCTCGCGTGTTCGGATGTTGCTATTGCGGGGTTGCCATTGGGACTATCGGGCGATCCCGGCGGCATACCTTTATATAAGAACGGCGTGGCGGTCGGCGGCGTCGGCATCGAGGGCGACGGGCTTTATACGATCGACCGCAACCCTAACGACGACGACCAGCCGTTTGAAGAGATCATCGCTTTTGCGGCGGCACGCGGGTTTGAATCGCCCGCTTTGATCCGTGCCGATAACATTTTGGTCGAGGGCATCCGTCTTCCGTGGGGAAATGTACCAAATCCGCCGGTCGTGCCGACGATCGCCTTTGGCAGCTTGCCCGGAGCCGTGACCAACCCCGGCGGAATTATTGCGACACCCGCGAGCGATTTTGTGCCGACCACGCTAAATGGCGTTAGCGGGCAATCGAGCGTACGATTTCCGACAGTGGCGGGGTCAAGTCTGACCGCTGTCGAGGTGAACCAGATACTCGGGGCGGCGGCAGGTTACGCAAACATCACACGTGCGGGTATCCGTCAGCCGCTTGGCAGCAACGCCCGCGTGACGATCGCGGTCGTGGATACAAACGGCAATGTGCTCGGTATCTTTCGCCAGTTGGACGCACCAGTTTTTGGCCTCGACGTTTCGGTGCAAAAAGCACGAACCTCAAATTTCTTTGCCCGCACAGACGCGGGTTCAAAACTAACAACCGCCGGGTTTAGCTCGTACGTTACGCGGGCAAATGCCGACGGATTATCGCTGACGGGGAATATTGCATTTAGCGACCGAGGATTTGGATATCTGCACCGTCCGCTGTTTCCCGACGGGATCAATTTTACGCAGGAGGGGCCGTTTAGTACGTCTTTGACTAACTGGAGCCCGTTTAACGACGGCCTGCAGCTCGACCTAATACGGACTTCTCTGACGACTCCGTGCGCTCCGGGCATTAAGGGTAAGTCGCCGCGTAGAGGTGTTCCGCTTGGCGTTGCGTGTCCGTGCTCGGCAATACCCGAGGTGCGAAACGGCATACAGATCTTTGCAGGCGGCATACCGCTCTATCGCGGAAATACGCTGGTCGGGGCGATAGGCGTGAGCGGCGACGGCATCGATCAGGACGATCTGATAGCGGCCGGCGGAGCCAATAATTTTGCACCGCCGCAGGGGATGTGGTCGGATAAGTTTTTTGTTCGCGGCGTGCGGCTGCCTTTCTTAAAGTTTCCGGCCCGGCCTTTTCTATAAATTTTAAGTCGGTGTCTTTGGCTCAATATGCGTGTCATCCTGCTCATCATAATGCTGGGGGCTTTCGTCGTTGCGGACGCGCAAGGTCCGGGCGAATCGGGCGCGATATTGATACAGGCAAAGCCCATAAAATCCGGCGATCAGCTCAAGCTCGCACGCAAACGATTTTACCTGTTCAATGGCGGCCTAAAAGAAAATGCCGCCCTGCTCGACCGGATCAGATCGGCTGCTTACACTTCACGCGATTGCTATTACACACAGGTAAAGGCTAGCCCGGCGTTTATGTGCTGGCTGCAAGCCGAGAACTGCGACGGCCCGTTTTGCCGCCCGGTTTTGCAGACAGAGATTGCGGGTGTGCCGGAATTTGACGCCGCTTATAAAAAGGGACTGACGCTGTATAAGAGCAAGCCTGCACTCGCGCTTAGCTGGCTTATCAACAATCTCGACGCACCGCTTGTCGCGGGTTTTTACGACCAGCAGCGGACCTATGTTGACCGCGTACTTGGCGGACTCAAACCTCTGCAAACGACCCAAGCGACGATCACTGCCGCCGAAGCGTATTTTGTCGATGTGCCGGTCAGCGACAAAGGGCAAAAGTATCTCGTCTCGACGCTGATCCCGGTCGAGTTAGGAGATAAGAGTTTTGTCTGGACGTGCGAAGTGACGGATCTCGGGCCAAATAAATTCCTTTCAAAAGTGCCGCTGCCGCTGAAGTCCAACGCAAAATGTCAGGTCACAGAGGTCAAGCAGCAGATCTGTAAAACGGGGGCGTGTCCGGCAAAATGAGAAATTATTTCAGAATTTTGCTAGTCGTCGCCGTCGCCGTACTCTTTGCGAGCGGGCTGTTAATAACGTCTAACGCACAGCGGCGATTGGGCGTCTTTTCGCACGAGACCAAAGAGCATAAAACAGGCAAATACAGCGATTGTGCGTCTTGCCATTCGTTGCCGACCAAAAACTGGACCTCGCCACGCCGCGATAAGCTCGATGCTTATCCGGATGTAGCTACTTTTCCGTCGCACACGTCTTGTTTTGGCTGTCATACGCGCGACATTTATAGCAACGGCGGTGCGTTCTGCGGCACTTGCCATACGGTGCCGACAATGCGGGCACGGGCCGTGTCGGCGTTTCCGATAAAGTCTCACAAGAGCCAGTTCACCACCGTTTTTCCGCACGATGTCCATCAGGACATCATTGCTTCGAATCAACAAACGACCCCTTACGCGGTCGCACATTTTGTCAATGCGTCATACGCTAGAACGGCTGACGATGATAAGGACAAGGCGAAATATTACAGTTGTGCGATCTGTCACACGACTGCGACGGCGATGCCAAAATATGCTGCGCAGACGCTGCCGTCAAAGCTGTTACCTTCGCTGACGGCAAAGGCCGGCCTCGTCGCGGACGTATTTGAACGGCCAGTAACGGCGGCATTTTTTAAGAATTCACCGACGGGCCACGAGTCGTGCTTTACCTGCCACTATCAATACAAAAACCTGCCAAAAGAAAAGATGAGCTGTGCGGGCTGTCACGCCCCGGCGGCTCCGTATTTCAAGTCCGACGAGATCAAACGCTATTCGGTCAAATTTGACCACGACCGCAAGGATCACTCGATCAAAGACTGCACGAGCTGTCATCAACGGATAACCCAAAATGCGGATGTCAACGCTTTAAAACGGGCGGACGTTCCGATCTATGCCTGTGCGATCTGTCATGTGAACGGGCAGGAGAACGGCGAGAGTTTTAAGCGGATACTCAATATCGAGGTCAACGCGCGTGAAGCCGCGGCGGACAAACCTGTCGGCTGCACCTATTGTCATACATCCGCGATCGGGCGGTTTGACGTGCCGGAGAGCCATCGTGTGATACTTAATAAATGAGAACAGCCGCAAGCAAGAGAAATGCGATCAAGGCCGTTTTTTTGCTCGCGGCTTTGCTTGTATTTGCGGCAAGCTGTCTCAAACAGGGCGAAAAGACACCCGTGCCTCTTACCGCCGCCGAAACGCCCGAGCCACCGGTGATCAAAGCGTCCGACTCGACATTTTCCAAATTTTCTCACACCGTGCCGGAGCATAAGCAGTTTGACTGCGTTTCGTGTCACCGTCGTGAGAGCAAACAAAAGCAGCCCGAATATGCCGGACACGATTCGTGCGTCGGCTGCCACCTGAGCCAGTTTACAAACCCCGGTGAAAAGCCCGCGATGTGTGCGATCTGTCATGACAAGATGGATGCGACTCCGCCGACGATGCGTGCGTTTACGGCAAAATTCAAAGAGGGCTTTAACATGAAGTTTGACCACGCGGCGCACGATTCGGGCAAAGGACGCCCGGCCCAGGGCTGCGCAGCGTGTCATTCGCCGTCCGGCCCCGGCCAGTCGATCCCGTCCGGCATCGACACGCACGCCACGTGTTATGCCTGCCACACGCCGGAGAGCAAGATCGGGTCGTGCAACGTTTGTCACGCTCTGGCTCCGTATAACCGCACGCTACAGTCGGAATATAACTTTAAGGCCCTGTTCCGCCACGGCGACCACGCTCGTGGAATAGGCTGCAACGATTGCCACAATGTCGTTAACGGAGCACCGATGGGGCGTCAGGTGACTAGCATCGCAATTCTCCAGCACCGTGCGGCTCCCGGCACCAATTGTCTCGCGTGTCACAACGGACGGCGGGCATTTACCGGAAATAACCCGCTCGATGTCGGAAGCTGCATCCGCTGTCACAAAGGCTCGGGCTTTTCGGCTCTGCCCGCAGAAACCGTGCCTGACGAAACACCTCCGCCCGAAAAATAAAGTTTGTTTTTCGCAACCTAAACTACCCTTAACTGCATCTTTGAAAACATTGACATTAGTGTCAAAAAGAGGTTCTAATAGGTGCACATATTTAAGAGCGGAAAAGCTATGAAGAATTCGATCAAACTATTTGTTATCACCATTTTCGGAGTATTTGGATTGGGATTATTGTTAAATAGTTTTGGTCCGATCGCAGAGGGTGCTAAAGCCCTTGCTAAGGGCGGGCCAACGCCGACTCCGGCAGCGGCTAATGCAAATAAGCCGGCTAATACTGTGGCGAACACGGCCCCGGCGGCGACCCCGGCATCCGGCGGTGACGGCAAAAAGATCACGAAATCTTTTACGCTTGGCAAAGATAGCCTGTCGGAATACGGCGAGGTGCCGTTCGACCACGATACGCACGCTTTTCAGATGTACAGCCCTGACGGCAAATCTGCCGTAGGCTGCACCGAGTGTCACCATACCGACCAGCCCAAATCGGCACTTAAATTGCCGCTCGTGACCTCGGAACGAGACGTTGTGTTGACGCTCGAATCGTGGAGGGCTTCGTCACAAAAGGTTAGTGAGTGCCGCGCTTGTCATTTTCAGGACGGCAATGTTCCTGACGGCAAGGAGATGCCGACAGCGACCTATACCGACGGCGGTAAATCGACGAAAAAGGATCTGAACAACGAGCTTGCGTATCATATCAACTGCAATACCTGTCATGATGCGGCGGCCAAATTGCGACCCGAATTGAAAAAGAAAGCCGGTTTTGCCACGTCAAAAGACTGCACGATCTGTCACAAGACCAACTAAGGCAAATGGCTCTCAGGCAGTGTGATAAATGCAGTGAAATGGTCGACGAGGCAAAAGCTTTTTGCCCCGAATGCGGCAATGTCCTGGTCGAAGAAAAGCAGCGTGAAGAAGAGTCTGCCTATGAAAGCATGGAGGGAACCATGCAGTTTGGCCAGACGATGTACAACCAGATGCTGTCGGACATGGGGCTGAATATATCGGCTGCCCCTAATAAGCCTGACGAGCCCGCTGTCGAGCCTGTTGCTCCGATCATTGTCGAACCGGCTGTTCAAACACCTGTGCAGCCCGTTCATCAGGTATTGCAGCCGATCGAGACCGGCGTTGAGCCTCCTCCGGTGGCGGCTACAAAACCGGCCAGCAGCAATAGAGTGGCTGTTTTTGGCGTGGTCGGGGCTTTGCTTTTGCTGATGTTGATCGTCGCTGCGATCCTTATAGGGCTCGCCCTGTGGTCGCGTTTTAGTTAAAACCTTAATTTTCTCGAACAGTCCTAATTGCGATGCCACGTGTGATCGAAAATCACTCGAAAGTTATCGAGGCGTTTCGAAATGTTGATATCGTTTCTGAGCTTGTCGCCCAATTACCAAATGGCGAGTTTAAGAACGAGCTCGACATGGACATCATCCTGTTTGGCCGCAGCTATCGCGGCAAGCAGGTCGGGCCGTATGTCCGTCTGCTAGAGTTTCAACCCGGCGAAACCATCGTTCGTGAAAACACCTGGGAAAGTAGCATCTTTTACATCCTCGTTGACGGCCGCCTCGATGCGTCGATAGCCGACGGCAAAAGCCAAAAAAAGGTCGGCGAGATACCGGCAGGGAATTCGTTTGGCGAGATGGCCTTGCTTTCGGGTACACCGCGAACCGCGACCGTTTCGGTTGCCGAAGATTCTGCACCAGCTCTCGTTCTCGAATTTACACGCCCCGCGATCCGACTCCTACGCAAACTACCAAAATTTGGCCGGGCTCTCGACCGCAACTACCGTGCGTACGGGCTTTCACTCACGCTCAATGAGATCAAAGATTTTACCAAGGCTGATATCGAACCGGCTCTGTTGCGGCGCTTGGATGATGCTGCTCGGTTTGCGGTCTATGAAAAAGATCATGTCCTTTTTCGCGAGGGCGACCCGGTCAACCGCCTCGTCTTTGTACGCAACGGGTGGATCCAGCGAGTTAGTGGTGTCGAATTTAATCCGAAGGCCGCCGATCTGCTGCTCGAATCGGACGAGTCGGTCGGTCTTGATTTTGTCGGAGCGGGAACTTGTCTCGGGCTCGAAACCGTCGAGGCCGAGGGAAACTGGAAATATACAGCGGTCGTTCGCGGCCGTGCCGAGGTCATCGAGGTCGCGATCAGCCGCCTGCGTGAAGACGGGGAACTCAGCTCCGCGGTCGTGCCGTTCCTAAAAAGCTCGACCGGCAACGATGCGACTATCCCTGAGCATCCGTCTGACACGCGGGTTGTGTCGGCGATAACAAAAGAGATCGAGACGGGAGTGGTTGACGGCATGAACCTGCTCGTGATGGACATGGCGAAATGCATCCGCTGCGGCAATTGCTCCCTAGCGTGTCATCACGTTCACGGCAATTCGCGACTGGTGCGTCGCGGCATACATATCGAGCGGCCGTTCAAGCCAAACAAATCGGCGACCCAAAGCATCCTCGTACCGTCCGTGTGTATGCATTGTCAGGATGCCGAATGTCTGACCGGATGCCCGACCGGGGCGATCGCCCGTTTTCCAAATGGCGAGATCGACATTAACCCCGTTACCTGCATCGGCTGCGGCGACTGCGCGACGCAATGTCCCTACGACGCCATTTCAATGATCGCTCGCGATACGGGAAATAACGGCACCGAGCAAAGCCGCCTCGCCTCGCTGCTTTCTCCATTTTCATTACGTCACGAAAAGATCCCGCCGCCCGTCACGCAAACTGAAAATCTGCTCGCGATCAAATGCAACCTTTGCAACGACACGGGCTTAAATCCACCAAGGGTGAAAACTGCTGCATATTCGTGCGAGGAAAATTGCCCGACCGGAGCGTTGCTTCGCGTCAACCCGCGTGAATATTTTGACGAGGTCAACGAATCGATCGGCCTGATCCAGCGGAGCAAAACACACGCGATCGGAGTCAACATTCATAAATTTGACCTCAGATCGTGGATCTGGCGCATCCTTGGTACTTTGGCCGTTGTTCTACTTGGTGGATTTGCCGGTTGGGCGACGTATAAATATTCGCAGGACATCGCCTTGAGCGAGGGCTCGTGGGTCACGATGCGTTGGATAACAGGACTTACGGGTCTAGCGAGCATCGTTTGGGTGATGGCGTATCCGTTTCGCAAAAAGATCTACCGTCGGCGTGCCGGGGCTCTGCGTTATTGGATGCTGTCGCATATTTATCTCGGTGTTCTCGCCGGAGTATTATTGCTTGTTCACGGCGGTACGAAGACCGGCGGGCTGCTGACAACATGTCTGATGATCTCGTTTGACATGGTAATATTTTCGGGAATTTTCGGGGCTCTGTGTTACTTGATCGTGCCGCGATTTATGACCCGCATCGAACGCGAGCCGCTGCTGCTCGAAGACCTCGAAGCCCGCCGCGAAGAGCTGCGTGCCCAAATGGTAATGGCGAGCGGACAGACCGACAACTCCGAACTCAAACGCCTGATCGAACGCAAGGTCCGCCGCCGTTTCCTGAGCCTGACTTATCTGTTCCGCCAGTATTTGCGGACCGAAGATCTGCCGTCAATGCTGGCGGCGGCGAGAGCAAGGTTCCGAGATGATGCCGCGGGACTCTCTCGTAATGATGAGGTACGGCTGATGGAAGCAGTCGAAAATGCGGCTACGCTTAGGCGTGTCGATGCGCTTTGCTATCTGCACAAATTACTAAAGTTATGGTTACCGCCGCACGTATTATTTACGTCGCTTATGCTGGTACTTATGTTGGTGCATATCGCGCAGGTCGTTTATTTTAATGTGAGATGAATCTGGATTTTCGAAAATTTGCGATCAGCTTTGCTGACGGATCTGCCTTGCCAAAAGAGCTGACCGACGACACGATCATGATCGGGCGTCTCGACACATGCGCGGTGCGGCTCGATCATCCAGCAGTTTCGCGCATCCACGCGAGCATCAATTTTTCGGATTCAAATTTCACGCTCGCCAATCTATCGACCTCAAATATTCTGACGGTCAACGGCCGTCTGCTAGGCCCCAAAAAGAGCGACGTTGTCGCCGACGGCGATATAATCCAGATCGGCCCGTTTACGATAAATGTCGAACGCGTCAAAGACGCTTTGTTGCTGGTCGTCAACCGTGCCGCCGCCGACAAGGTGCCTGAGGCAAAGCAGACGAAAGAACGACCGGCTCTCGATGCTGCGGCCGGGGGTGTGCTCGATGTTTTTTGGGAAAAACGCTCGCGTGACAAAGAGGATTGGGGAACACGTTTAAGGCCGACCGAAAAACCTATTCCGGGCAAGGCGATGTTCAACTGGAAACCGACCGGCGACCTACGGCGTCCGTGGCAGATAGGGCTGTTTGTCTGGGCGTTTATTCTGATCGGCGGGATAGCGGCATTTGCATATTTTCGCTATCCACAAGTGTATGCCCCGGAGGCTCTTGCCAGTCCGCACGCGGATAACATCGACGGCAGCCCGATCGCCGCTCGGTCGAACGGCAACTCCTGCACGACCTGTCACAACAGCCGCGAGCCGCTCGAAAATGCGTGTATCCAGTGCCATACGGCCGAGCAGTTTCACGCGTCGAACACCAAGGCGCACCAGGACGCCGGTATTACCTGCACCGTTTGCCATCAAGAACACAAGGGCGGTGATCATTCGCTGATGACGTCGGCGATACAATCGTGTGCCGCGTGTCACGACAACGGGAATTCGAAGACCTATAACGGCAAGTCGGTCCGCTCGGCGCATGGCGGTTCGTACGGTTATCCGGTGGTTGACGGGGTTTGGAAATGGAAAGGTGTCTATCGCGAGGTCGCCGAGATGATACCTGAGATCAATTCGCCGGCGACGGGCGATAAGGACGAACAGGCAAGACTCAGCCGTCATTTTCACTCGGTTCATGTTGCCCGGCTCGTCGCTCCAAAAGGTGTTGCAGCGGACAAATTTGGCTTGGTCTCGTGTTCAAGCTGTCACAAAAGCTTTACGCCGATCGATCGCACAACGCCGAAACAGACCTGCGCCGCGTGTCACTCAAATGCCGAGGGCGATACTAGCCGCGACCAACGCTTCGCCGCCGGCCAGACAAACTGCATCTCGTGCCACGTTCAGCACGCATACAGCGGCAAACGTTGGAGCGAATTTTTGTCCCAAGAGTCTCTGAAACGCAGAAACGATGCGGTCGCCGCGCAGATCAAACGGCTTGAGGAAAAATGAAAGCGTTTCACCTGATAATCAGTCTTGGCATCGTCGCCGTGCTGATCTGGTTAAACCGGATCGACGCTGGCAATGCCGTGGCGATGTACGGCGGGCTGTCGTGGATCGGCTGGGCAAGTATTGCACTGGTCGTATTTGGAATATGCGTATTGATCCTCGCAAACGATTCGGCACGTGCGTTTGGCTTTTTCCGTTCAAGAGACACAGAAAGCTCGCCGCCGCCGGATATCCGCGTCCTGACGGGCAGCGAACTTAGGGAACTAAACCTCGATAAATATCGTGGTCCCGCCTATCCTCATCCGATCATTTTTCCCGAACGCTGTATCGGTTGTCAGGCGTGTGTCGATGCGTGTCCGCATGACGTGCTTGCTATCGTTGACGGAGTTGCCGCGGCAGTTGCGCCAGATCTCTGTATGGAGGACACCGCTTGTCAGGCTGAGTGTCCCGTCAATCCGAAAGCTTGCATCGTTGTCAACACGACGAAAGAGGTTCGCAGCCTGCCGACGCCGACGCGTGACGGAGCGTCGTTCGAGACGAATGTGCCGGGATGCTACATCATCGGTGATGTGTCGGGCGTGCCGCTCATTAAGAACGCGGTGAAAGAGGGTGCTGATGTTATCTCGCGGATAACTGCGGACTTGAAAATCGCACAACCCGAACCGAAGGCCGACCTTGACGTAGCTATCATCGGCATCGGCCCCGGCGGAGCGTCAGCGGCATCGGCGGCGAGCGATGCAGGATTAAGGTACGTGGGTATCGAGCAAGGTAAGACACTATCGACCATCGACCTGTATCCAAAGGGCAAATACATATTTTTCAAACCCGACACCAAAGATTGGTCCGGCGGCATCCCTGTTCTCGGACTCGGCCTGTCAAAAGCAAAATACGGCGGCGAAATGGACGACGACCAGCCTGTTATTGATGCATTAGGAATGGAGCTCGCCGATCTTGTTCACGCTGAGGCTTTGTCGATGCATCAGCAGCTTGCTGCAAATATACCTGTCGCTCTGCGTGATGAGCTATCGACAAAACTCACTGAAAAGCTTGAAAAAGAGCTAAAGAACCGCGTTGTCGCTTTTGTGCGTTCAAAGGGATCGAATGACTGGACGAGCAGCTATCGCACGCATTTTGTCCCGGCAAAAGATGAAATGCTTTCAACCTTCAAAGCCGAGATCGCCGATCAGTTGCAGACAAAGATCCCCGGCGATCAGCGTGAGAATATTCTGGACGTATGGCTTGGCACGCTTCGCGAAAAGGGCGTCACGATAAATGAGGAAGAAAGCTGCAAGGCCGTGACGCGGGCGGATGATGGTGACTATTTTGTCATCGAGACGGAGCGGGGCAATGAAAAATCGCCTCAAACCTACAAAGCCCGACGCGTTATTATCGCTATCGGGCTCCGTGGGGCGCCAAACAAACTGCGTCTGCCCAACGAGGACCTCAAGGTCAGCATCGACGGCCGCGAAGAGCAGAAAGTGATTTACGGCCTGTCAAATCCGATGGATTTCAAGGGTAAGCACCTGATCGTCGTCGGAGGCGGCAATGTCGCGGTCGAGGCGGCAGTCGATCTCGTAGCGGTCCGCGACGGAGCATCGATCACGCCGAGAAACGCCGAGGATATGAATAAAGTAACCGTTCTGGTTCGCGATTATCTGGCCCCGACGGTGAAATTTGGCAACAAATTTCAGCTCTATCAATGTGCCGAGGACGGCCTGCTCGATCTCCATTTTGGAGTCGGTATCAAAGAAATGACCGAGAGCGAGGTCGTCATCGAAAACGTAACCACCAAAGAGATCGTCGCCACCGTCCCAAACCACTTTATTTTTGCTCTGATCGGCGGCGAGCGGCCAAATAGATTTTTAGAATCGATCGGGATCACGATTAAATAAGAAGGGTTAGCCACAGAGAACACGGAGATCACTGAGAAATGTTGCTCTGTGAACTCTGTGTCCTCTGTGGCAAAATTCTTAGTATGAAAAAAGATAACGTAATGTTTGTCGTTTTGGGGTTGGTCGTCGGGCTGGTTATTGGCTTTATGGGAGCCAACAGCATCAATAAAACTGCACCCGGGCAAACCGCCACGACCACTTCGACGACGGCAGCAAATACCTCGGGTTCAGGCATCCCAAATCTTCCGGCTGACCATCCGCCGCTTGGTACAAGCAGCGGCAACACGGCAGGCGGCGGCGGTGATGTTGATCAGGCGAGGGCGGCGCAGATGCCGCAGATCGCGGCGGCAATAGACAAGGCAAAGCAAAATCCTAACGACTACGAAGCTCAGATGGTCGCGGCTGATCTCTATTATCAGATCGAGAGATTTGACGACGCTGCCGTTTTGTATGAGGCAGCGAGTAAGATAAAGCCCGGCGAATTTGAGCCGATGGTCAAGGCAGGTAATGCCTATTTTGACGCCGAGAAATATGAGCCTGCGGAGAAATGGTATCTAAAGGCGCTTGAAAAAGATCCGAAGAATATTAACGCCCGCACCGATCTCGGGCTGACATTTTTCCTGCGCGAGCCGCGTAACATCGAGCGTGCCATCAAGGAATACAAGGCCGCTCTCGTTATCGACCCCAACCATGAGATCACTCTGCAAAACCTTACCCTTGCGTACATGGAAAATGGAGATAAACAAAACCTCGCGATGACGATGGAAAAACTCAAGGCAATTAATCCCAATAACCCGGTAATTCTCAAATCACAGGGAAACTAAGTTTTTGACTTAAAACCGCATATTGGTATAACGTAATGAAACTCTAGCTAACTTCAGACGTACGGGGGTTCTTTTGATGAGACTATCGCGTTCGGTTTTGTTTTTGATATTGGTTTTCGCAACTAGCGGGTTGGCGATGGGCCATAACGGTTCGCTTACGATGTCGATCGTTAAAACACCGACCGACGGCGGCATCAAAGAAAATTTCCCGTTTCGGTTTAAAGCACGTTTTGAAAAATGGAAAGCAGAGCTGCTCGCGACCGACATTGGCCGCGAACAATGGGAAAAGTTTGCAAACAACAAGCAATTTGTCCTGACCATCGAGATCGCGGACAGCCGCGGACGCGGGGCCGGAACAGACAAATTTGAGTGGGATGATAAGGGCAATTTTGTCGGTGCAACCATCATGCTCGGCTCTGCTATCGAAGACGGTTTTCCGGATCCTGTGTATTATCCGGTTCTCAATTCGCTGGCGTCCGAGCCGGCACAGTACTTGATCAGTGGCAAGATCGTTGCTGCGACAAAGATCGCCCACGAACTGGGGCACGTCGATCATATTGCAACGTCCGATATTAGTGTCGTGCAGATGCAAAACAAACTGATGCCCGTATATAACTCGATTTTTTTGAAAAATGGCCTAAAAACAGCTGATCAGCGGCTCATCGATATTGAAAAGCAAATGGGCGGAACGCCCGTAGAGATCTGGGAAAGCCGCGAATATTGGAGCGAGGTCAACGCGATGGTCTTTTTGCGGGAAAGGATCAGCGGCGAGGCCTTTTACTGTAGTGTTTTCAAAAAGATCAAAAACAACGTCGACTCATACGCTCGGGATTACGGAAAGCGATTTTCTGAGCGGACCGAGTTTGTTGATATGCCTTGCTGGAAATAGGGGCCGAATTTAGCGTCTGGTGACGGAGCGGCTGACGTTTTTTATTATTGTCCACGTCGAGGCGTCGCTGTCGAATACCGAGTTTAACCCTTGCTCTTCCATCGGCGGATCACCCATAAACTCGTCACCCGCTTTCCAGAACACCTGCCCTTTCCGCGGCCTCGCCGTGCCGCCAAATGCCCAAAAGTTTGCACCGGCTATTTGCGGCACCCCAGCGGGCTGGTTGCCGATGCACGACAAAATGCGTGCGTAATATTTATCGCGATATGTGGTTGCGGCGTCCGGTGAAAAGACTTGCCCGTCACGCGGCAGCCCAAATTCCTCGATCACCATCGGTTTGTCGAGCTTAACGGCGACCGTCAGATTTTCGGCGATGTAACTATTTGTTTCGCGCGTTACGTTATCAAATCCCTCGTCCAGCTTGCCGTTCTCAAACCACCCCCAGTTTTTTGGCCAAATGTGGATCGTCAGGTAATCGATATTAGGATCGGCATGAACCTTTTTATAGAGATCGAGGCTTTCGGTGCCGATGCGCCCCTCGTGGCCGATCGTGACCAGATGGTGCGGGTCGAGTTTCTTTATCAAAGCCGCCGAATCTGCTATCCAGCGTTTGTATTCTTCGTTTGCGGCGGGACGCATCGGGCGCGGCTCGTTTGCCAGTTCCCACGCCATTATCGTGCCGTCATCCGTGTATTTTTTGCCGCTGTATTTGTTTCGCCGCGAGAGAACCAGTTTGACCTGAGCGTCATAGCCGGCTTTGCACGCGGTACAGGAATAGAACTTTGCTACATTGTCGCGAAGCTCATCCCAGGTCGGTTTTGCCGTCAGCCATTTATCGCTAATGACGCCGTTCCAGATCAAATACTGCTGAAAACCGCCGCTCCATTCCCAGTTGTTGCTAAAGAATATGACCGCCGTCATCCGCCGCTTGCCCATCTCATAGAGCACCAGATCGAGCCCGTCGAGCACCGTTTCATCAAACTTTCCCGCCGCCGTCTGCAGCGGAGGCCCGACGCGAGTTACACCGTTTAGGTCTCCAACACCCTCGGCACCTGCCATAAGGCGCAAATTCACCACGCCGTGAGCTTTCAGAAAATCGAGTTCCCGCCGCAATCTCTCGACACCGCGTTTTTTGTCTTTTTCCAGACCCAACAACGAACCGTACCAATAATTCGTCCCGACAAAATAGTAAGGTGCGTTGTCGCGATAAAGGATATGTCCTTGGACCGAAACAAACCCCTTTGGCACCACCGCAAAGCTCGCAAGAGAACCCGCGGCAAAAACAAAAATAAGTAATAAAAACCGCAAAGCCATAAATATGTTGTAGCAAAATAAAAAAGAGGCATCCACTCGGATACCTCTTAAAATGGCTCCGCAGGTAAGACTCGAACTTACAACCCTTCGGTTAACAGCCGAATGGCTACCACCCTCACCAAATCCCAAACCTATTGACATCAAGCTGTAAATGGTGTATAATAAGGGTATTAAGAGATTACGGGAACATCATTTAAACTCACACGATGTCAGGAACTGTCAAGCAAATGTGTGAGTTGATGTGTGAGTAGCAGGAAATATGGCAATTAAGAAGAAAGGCACCAACGATTGGGGAATAACCACGAAAAAAAATAAAAGTACGGGGAAAGATGAATTCTATGCTCGTATTGTGAGAACTGATGGCAGTGGCACAGCTAAGCAATTTACGAGAAAGGCTGTAAGCAAAGCAGAGGCTCGGAGGCTGCGAGATGAAATGGTCAAAATTTATGATGGGCAAGGAGAACAGGCAATTGAAGGAAGTAAATTAATCTTCCGAGAGCTTTGCGACATCTATGAAAATAAAAGACTTCAAAAGGCTGAGTACGTTGGTGACGGACGAAATAGACGTAAGGTTCGGGGTAAGCGGTCGCTATTACCGTCTCTTAACTATGTAGCAGTTCTCAAATTACACTTTGGGGCGAAGCTTGTTAAAAACATTACTCACGAAGACGTGGAAGATTTTAAGCAGGTGAGGTTACAAACGCCAACAAATCGAGGGCAGAGAAGTATTGTTGATGTGAATAGGACTTTAGAGCATCTTCGTGCAATTTTGAGATTTGCAACGCGACAAGGCTGGTTAAGTAAGACTCCGTTCGAAATGGGAAATCCTCTTATTTCAAAGGCTGAGGAGAATCGACGTGAAAGAACCTTGACCCGTTTGGAAGAGACTAAACTGCTTGAAGCTTGCGTCAAGCGTCGCTCGCATCTGCGACCTATAATAATCACTGCTATTGATACCGCGATGCGCCGTGGAGAACTTTTTAAGTTGCGATGGAGTGATGTTGATTTCGAATCAAAAACAATTAACATCCTAGCCACCAATTCAAAGGTTGAGCGTGAAAGAATTGTAGGAATAACGAAAAGGGTAGAATCTGAGCTAAGAAGGCTTTGGGCGTCATCGGCTAAAGATAACAACGCCTTAGTTTTTGGGATTAAAGATACGATAAAAACATCCTTTCGCTCCGCCTGTAAGGATGCAGGTATCGAGGACTTCCGCTTTCACGATTTTCGGCACACGGCTATCACTAGAATGATTGAGGCAAATATCTCGCCCGTTATCGTTCAAAAAGTGAGTGGGCACAGCCAATTTGCCACTTTTCAAGGGTATGTTAATCCCGACAAAACGGGCGTTGTAAGTGTCGCGGAAGAGCTATCGAAATATAACGAAAAACAACTAGCCATTGAAGCGGATAAGGATATCACTCCAATACCTCCTGTAGTTCCCGAGGTCATTAATTTGGAGGGAAGCGCCGTGATGTAGTCTCACGTGTAACTATTTGCATTTAAAGCGCTTAAACGTCGTAAGCTATTGACAGACAACCACTTGCGAGCCCAAACCTATTGACAACAACCGTTTCTTAGGGTATAATTAGAAAAATTAAAACGAATCTCCAACCGCCCTAGTAAGCATCAGAGATTCGCTTTAATGATAAGTAAGTCAACTGTCTTAAAGACTATTGACCGAGGCATTTTATTGCCCCGACTTGGTTAAATCTTACCTAATCGGGCGTGGAAAATCAACCTCACATAATAACAATCTATGGAGAATAATTACGACCGTATGAACACAGACAATACCAGCGATGGTAAGATTTCCGAAACTGACAAGAAAATTTATAGCCGTAAAGAGGTCGCACTTTATCTAGGTATCAGCTTAGCCACTGTCGACAGAGCTATTGCAAATCGAGACATAGGTTTTTGTCGAGTTGGAGCCCGAGTTCTTTTTCAAGAGTTTCACATTCAAGAATACCTAAATCGAGATGTTAGTTTGGCAAAGCCTAAACGGGCTCCCCGAGGTTTGCTTGCGTTGGCGCGATAGCCAAAAGTTCCTAATCGGTCGAAACTTACGCAAAGAAACAATGCAGTGATGTTTTAGACTTGACATTTTGTTGCATTTATGGTACACTAAAAATACTTGAATTTTCTTACACAGCTAGTAATAGCAATTTGAGTCGTGGGTGGGGTTGAGCTTACCGATATACGAAGTTAGAAATAAGGTTTTTGTAGAATCGAATAGAGACTCGCTTTGAGATTTGCATCTTAAAGATAGAACTATTTGGCGCTGAAGCGGAGATACAACCGTAGGCACAATCACAAACTTTCTAGCCCCGCTTCTGATACATCCACGTTAAATATGGAGACCCGTCTAGTTAGAAGGCTAGATATATCGTTATCAGAATACTCGGTTAAGTTGTTGAAGCGATTTGCGACGTGCATTCATTGCGACAATCTTAGTAGCTACGGGTTGCTACTATTGTATCTTCTCCTTGCTCAGTGCATTCCTATTCCAACATAATCAATAAATTTCCAAACAAGAAGTAAGGGAAATAGGAAGTGATTTTCCTGAAACGAATCGAAAATGAAAAATTTTATAGAACAAATGGTAGAAGGCAGAATCTACGCCAGTATTGCATCGTTGGCAAGGGCGTATTCGCTTGAACCAAATAGAATCCAAAAACGACACCATCGCGGAAAACGTGGTGACGACCTAATACCAAAGCGATTTTTAAAAAGTTACACTCCACCAACCGAAAAGAATGAGGAGCTATTTGTAGTAGGCAATCACAAATTTAAGAATCCTTACCAAGCCTGTAAGGAACGACGTATTGATTACGGCAAGTATCGTGCGCGACTTAGACAAGGTTGGACTCAGGAGGAGGCTCTTGAGCTAGTTAAGAAAGTAGACGGGAGAACGCAGAATCGCGGAGAGCGAATCCGTAGACCACGAAACGGACAGCCTTTATTTCTTTTCGGCAAGGAGTATAAGAGTTACAAAGAGGTCGAGATTTTAACAGGAATAAAGTCTTACGTACTTTGGCAGCGAGTGAACCTTTACGGGAAAAGCTTGGAAGAAGCGGTCTTAATGGAAGGAAAAAACAAAAAGGTCAAAGTTGGCAAAACGGAATTTGACTCCGAAGCGGAATTTGCCCGAGCGATGGATGTGGAACCCCGAGACATTTATCGTCTCCTCGACAAATATAAGCCATTTCAAATCACAGAAGGAATCCACAAAATTGGGTCTAATTCAATTGACTACTTGGGCAACATATTTCCGAGCTTCACCAAACTAGCAGCTGCGTATAAATTAACCGTTGGAAAACTTCGCTATAGATTGGATGCTTGTGACGGGAACTTAGAACAAGCTCTGTCTATCCCTGAGAACCAAAAAGTCGTACAAGCGATATTTGGCACTAGAGCTAACTTTTACATCGCAGAAATAGGAAATTCTGATGAGTGTGAAGACGGGACGAAAGTTTACAAGATTGGGGTTACCCAATATCCGTTAGAAAAGCGTTATCGAAACCTTCGTGTTGAATGTCATACAGTCCTTTGCAAGAACGGAGATTTATCCGAGCTTAAAGAACTCGAAAAAAAGATAAAACAACGCTTTAAGGAAAAGCGAATTGATAAATATTCTCCTGCTGATTTTGACGGATTTAGCGAAGTCTTTCAGTTGGATTCAAACGATTTGAATCTTATAAAATTCCTAGCCAAGTTCAACCGTTTTGAGTTGGTCGCAAACGAAGAAGAACTCGCACTTATGAGCTAAAGACACGGCATATTCGAAGTGCAGTTGCTGTTTTTACACGGGGCTACGGGCCCTTTTTTAGGTTGGTGGGCCCCTTGTCTCTACTCAGACCAAAATCCGACAATTTTAGAGCCTTGTATAAAATCTATGCTAAACCTTCTATTCATAAGGGGTTAACGTCTTAAAGGTTCACTATTTCATAGGTTCCAAGGGCTTGCTTGATAAGTATAAATTTTGTGTTATTTGACTAGCCTCTTTCTCTTTTCACGTTCTTTTCGAGCTCAAGATATTTTAAGTTCTACAACATCGTGCAAGGCGCGTCGTGGCTATTATTTCCTTTGTTTAAGAGGGGAGAGGACACCAACCTGAAAAGGCTACAGAGGGCTTTAAAACGCATAGAATCGCTGCATTAAACCTCCTCCTAAAGCTTAGTGAAAGTCGAGGATTCGTTGGTCGCTATATTCATTTATTTCGTAGTGTCTGAGGTTGTAGCGTTAATAACTCAGAAATATTATTTAGAGCGACTTTCTTCGTACAACTCTCTCGCTTTTATGTCGGCAAGCTCTTTTATAGCATCTTCACTTCCTGGGTCGGAGATAAGCAACTCATTTTGAACATATTTCTCTCTGTTATCAAAATGCGCGGTCGCAGCCCACCTCCTACCTCTATCTGTTGTTGTTAATTCAAGCCTGTACCTAATTTCATTGCCATCCGCATCTTTAAAAGTACGGATTTCAGTCTTGGGTTTCATTGCTAGGTTCTCCTTGTCGTTAGATATTCCCATTGGATTATTGGACTTACATTGAAGGCATTATAGGTTCAGATACTAGGAAATTCCAAGATGCGTTAATGTTTGTGTTAAAGTAACGTCGTGAAAACACCTACTTTGAAGGCAGTTTTAATGCAGACACCAGATATGCGTGTTAGCTCAATCAGTCATATTCCAAAGGTTCCAGCCATATATGCAATGCTCGGCGGAAGTAGCTCCAACCTCTATGTGGCATATGTCGGGATGGGGGACGACCTCAAACAAAGGCTAGCTCAGCACTTCCTTAGGCGTGATAGCAGTGCCGTTACAGGCACTTCAGCCGTTTCGCTAAACCCTGAGCTTATTACGCAGGTGAATTGGTGGTCTCGAGACGAATTCTCGATTAGAACCTATTTGGAAGCGGCTGAGTTATATGCGTTCAAACTCCTGAATCCCGTTATGCGAAGCAGAGGGAGGGTCTCAAAAGAAGCGATGGCGATGTCGGAAACGATGGATTTCGAAATGAAAATAGCGGGGGTTTTCTTAAGAAATCCGTCTGGTGTATTTGTTCCTACGTCCGTTATGGCAAAGAAAATGTCGGAATTGGAAACGCGATTGGCTGCTCTAGAAAAGGAAGTAGCATTGATGAGAAAAAGTTTCTAAAGATAAATCGCACGAAAGCCATTCCAAAGATAATAGCCTTAGCGTCTTTCATAGGCTCAAATCCTCGGGAGTTCTTTGGAAGTCTGATAGTGTCTCCACATCGAAACCTGTAGTAATCTTGAGTTGAGGGGTAAGTTGGTGTGATTTCTCCAAATGTCCAATCTTGAATTTAATTCTAATCTTGAATTTGATTATGACGAACTTCGTAAAATGCTCGTAAGATACTCGCGCATTAAGGGTTTTTCACAAGAGGATGCAGAAGACATAGCGAGCGAGACGATATCTCGTGTAATTGAGAGGGTTAATAAGGACACAGAATACAAAATAGAGGAACCCGTCGCATATTTTGTGATGACTGCCAGACATTTAATGAGTTCTAAGTGGCGCTCAAAGAAAACAAACCCGCGTATGGAGTCATTGGAAGGTGTTGAGGTCGTTCAATCAGAAGGAAACAACATCTTAGATGATTTAGTTGAAAACGAGAAAAGTGAACAATATAAGGCTTGTATGGAAAAATGTCTTGATACTCTTAGCTCTGAGAGTAGACAAATTATTGTTGAGTATTATCAAAACCCAAGGGTAAAGAGAGAACAGCTAGCAATTAAATTCGATATTTCCGTTTCTACTTTACGTGTGAAAGTGTATCGAATAAAGGAGCGTCTCCAGCAATGTCTGAAGTCTTGTTTAGAAAAAAATAGGTGACTATGGTAATTATTCACCCCCTCCCCCCTCTTTATATATAGAGCTTGTTAATATGAAGCTCACAAAAAGGGGGAGCTTATGAAAAGTTTTGAGCCTTTAGAACGTGTCTTTTTACATTATCTACTAAATCAACTTCCAGAGAAAGAAAAAGAAGCTCTAGAGCTTAGAATCGTTCAAGATGAAGAGTTTTATTTGCAGTTTGTTCTATTTGAGTCCGAACTAATCGACAAATATTTGTATGAGAGGGAGTCTTTTTCCAAAGAGCAAATAAATGCTTTAGCAGAAGTGTTTTCTGGCTCGTCTAAGTATCTAGAACAATTAAAGTTAACTGCCACTCTCAAGAAATGTATTGATAAGAAAGATGTAGTAAAGAGGGAGGAATATACTTTTACTAGAGTTCCATCAATACTATTTGAGTTCAAGAGTTTGTTTGGTTTGCGCTACGAAATCGTGTAACTAAATTAGCAGTTTATTTCTCTTTGTTCTTAGCTCTCGATGAGTGAGTAGGAGGTTATTATGTTCGGTTTAATTATTACTGTTGCAGTTTTTTTTCTTGGGATGTTATTTTTTATTTTTTGGCAGCCCACTCGCGCTGTTTTAAGGGAGATATTCTTCAATCCTCTTAAAAATAGTGAGTTTCGCATACGTGAAGACGAAGCAGTCGGGAAACCCAAAAACGACTCGTCAAAAGGAGCTTCTAAAGGGAATGATAATAATATCGTTGGGGCAGCAAGAATTTAACTTTCTATGACATTAAGGAGACCCTCTAAATGGCAGATTCTATAGAGTATCGAAAAGTAAAAGTCGCTTTTAAATTGGTATTCCTTAGTGTTTTTGGACTCGTTTTATTGCTTCTTGGCACCTCCATTTACTTCGGCGTTCAACCGACTCTTACTGATGGGGGTAAACAAGTTTTAGAAACGTCACTGACGCTTCTAAAAATTGGAGTGGGGTCTGTATTAGGTTTGTTGGGTGGAAAGGTAATTCCATAATCCTAGTCTCCAAAATAATAGTACACACCGATAAGGGCGCTTGGGAACCAGCGCCTTTATTCGTTTAACCTGAGAAGGTTTATGAGACAGTCATTGGCTTCTCTTAACCTTGTCGGTATGATGCTCAAGATGTTTCAAAAGCACGTATCTAGGTGGGAATCGTGCAAGGCGCGTCGTGGCTATTATTTCATCTGATTGAGGGTTATTGAGGACGACAGCCTGAAAAAGGCAACAGCGGGCTTTAAAACGCCAAGAAAGGATATTATAAGTTCTTTACGCTGTGCGTAAATTACAAACTGAGAGCCTTTTTTGCGTCGGTTCCTTTTATCATTTGATATTTCATATCGCTTGACGTTGCCAACTGGGTTGCATAGTCAGCTTTTGCCTTTACCACAGCATCTTCAATCTTATTGTCACCCTTAACCTCAAGAATAAGGTACGTCTCATCCTTTAGTTGAATGAGAAAGTCAGGATAATAACTCCGCACAGTGTGAGACTCAGGGTCTACATAATTGATAGCAAAATCTGATTGACCGTGAGTCAGCATTCCCGTGAACCATACCTTTTCAATCCTAATGTCGTTCAGGAGGTTCCAAAACATATCATTCTCAGGGTTGCTGTCAAAGCAATAGTTGTCCAAATGGAATGATTTATCTTTGAAACTGGCAAATCGTAAATCATCCATATTCGCCCTTAATCCACGTTTTGCAGTTACCTGATAATAGTCTTTGTCTTGCGGCTCTCGTACCAAATCGAGTTCGACATCCTCTTTTGCTTCGAACGCAACGAGTTCATAAAGTTCTTCGAACAGCCTAGGAATTACCAAATCGAAAAGCAGTTCATTGTTCTCGTTAACCGACTCAAGAATTTGCTCCATTCCATCTTCAGTAGTTTCCAAGATTTGCTTAATTCTCAGTGGCGATTCGTTTAGGTAACGAGCGATTTCAGCAATTATTGTCACAAGGGAATACTCGCGCTTCTCTTTAATGTGACTTACATCTTCCTTAGAAATTACACGGCTAATGTCCGTAATATTCGAGATGCTTCGGATAATCGAATACTTGCTCGTGTCAGCCCCTTTTAACCCAAGGTTAATCTCCTCGGAAATACTCTTCTGCCGCAACTGATGCAATTTCCGAATTCGCCTTAGTTTGATTTTCGGTGGAGGCTTGATTGCGAGACGGACTTCCACTCTCTCAGTATCGTCTCCCGCATTATTCAGGTCTTCCAGTGACAGTCTAAGATTCTCTTCAAGTTCTGCTTTTAGAATTTCTTCATTTTCTTTCGAAAGGTACACTCTGCCAGTCTCTTGAGCATCACCTATTTGCCTCAAACACCTCATCGTTGCTTGGAGAACAAACACGTTTGAATTAGGGTTCCTGTGCAATCCAACTGCGAACAACGAACGACAATTCCATCCCTCTTTTCCCTTGTTCACGAGCAGGATGAATTGTTTTTCGGAGTTGGGTTTATCTAAGTTATTAAACTCTCGTATTTCGTCGTTCGTTGTTAGCTTCGGGTCGCCAACATTAACCAAGATTTTAGTAATTGGAATGTTAAGTTCCGTAAGAACCTGTTCGACGGCAGGGCGTAATTCGCTTCGAAGTTCTTCGATATTGGAGGCAAAGAAAGCTATTTTGGGGAGAATACCCTCATAGCGTTTTTTGGAGTGAGTTTCCCAAAACTCTGTAATTGCGAGTCTAACAAAAGCGAGTGTCTGATTCTGAATGTTCTCGAAGCCATCAATTCGTACCTTCTTGAGATATTGATTTTCAATTGCATCTCGAAGTCCGTAGGAATAAACAACTTCGGGTAGAAGGCGGTTTTTTACGTAGGGAGTGCCCGTGTAATTGTAACAACCCACAACCTTACTTCCTGTTTCTTTAAGATTTTCGGCAAGCTCATTAATTGTTAATCTTAGGCTCGTTGCCACTTTCACCAAGCCGAAGTCCTTCGCAAGTTGGCTTCCGAAAACGTGATGGGCTTCGTCAACATAAATGCCAAGTTGTTTTAGGCGGGTCAGTTTTGCAAATCTTTGGTTTGTGATGAGGTCTTGGTCGGTCTCAATCTCAAACCCGTAAACGGTTTTGGCGAGGTCCTCACGGGCAAGACCAACGCCCAGATCGCGGCCTACTACCTCACCCTCTTCAAGATGAAGGGACAGAAGCTCGAGATCTTTCAATCGTGGGGGGAGCGCCGAGTAAAAACATATACCTTGGATTGCCGAGCAGGTTGTACACTACAGTCCGC
>JBEBGA010000136.1:0-7512 GCA_040081695.1 Pyrinomonadaceae bacterium | reverse complement strand
AGGTTGATGTAATTGAGCGGGTTGCGGATCTCGTGGGCGATGGCAGAGCCGAGCCGTCCGACGACGGCGCTCTTTTCGGCTTGCTGGAGCTGCGCTTCGAGGTCGCGTTTTTTCTCGAGCTCATCGGTCATCTCGTTGAAATTCGTCGCGAGATTTCCAAGCTCATCAGTTCGCGAATCAGGCACGCGAACGGTCAGATCGCCGTCAGCAACCTTGCGGGCCGCGTTAGACAGATCGGCTATCGGCCGCGAAAACCGCCAGACCAGCAACAGCGTGATAAGTGAAGACACGAGCAGAACGCCGAGTGTGTAGATCAATGGACGAGCGGCACGCAGGGCAGCGGCGCTCTTATCATTTTTGAGCAGCACCATCACATACCACCGGCCTTTGCTAGTTTCGATCGGAACGGCGTGGGCCTCGTCATCGGTAAATTTGTTAGCGTCTGTGCGTTGATTGGGAAATTGGGCGAGATCCGCGCCGAGTCGCGTGCCTTCCATCAGCGGCGGCAGATCTTTGAGTTCTGCGAGACGCTTATAGACGATCGTACCGTCAGTCTCGCTTGACGGCAGGTGATCAGGATTGAGGCTGTCCGAAACCCGCCAGTTGTTATCGATAATAATTACGTCTTTAATAAGTGCGGCTGCTTCCTGATCGAAAAGGGTCTGGCCGTTGCGGTCGATCAGGTCCTGCATATACTCGCCGGTTGTTAGCCCGTTTGACCCGAGGGTTATGCCCGCGACCAGAGCCCGCGACTGAGCCTCTAGCCGGACATTGTTTTCGCCCTGCGTCACCAGATTGAGGTAGTACTGAAAACTCAGCGTCCCAATTAGCAACACGGCGAGTATCAGCAACAGCCTGCCGCGGAATGTATTAAAGAATCTCATAGATGCCAATAGAATTACTTATGAGAAAATGCTTGCGCTCCTCGTCGGTTGAATGTTATATTCATCATTAGTTTTTAAGCAACCGCCGGAAACGGCTTATTTTCCGGTATAGCGAGATTTCTTAACTCCACCTGGTTTCTACAACAATCTTACGTTTTCCGAGGTAAAGCATGAAGTTAATGTTCCCCAAATTGTCCCGTGTCAGTTCTTTTTTTGTGCTCGTCGCTGTTGCGATGTTGCTGACCGGTAGCGTTTTAGCACAGTCGAAAAAGGCTGCAGCTAAGAAGGCTGTAGCTAAGAAGGCTGCAACGACCGCAAAAGATGCCAAAAAAGATAGGGCCAAGGCTTCGGCTAAGGCTAAACAGGACAAAAAGGAAAAATTAACAGCCAAGACGAAAGACAACAAGAACGACAAAGCTAAGAAAGATCCTAAGAAAGCTGCCGAATCAAAGGCCGCCGCTGCCGAACGCCGCCGCAAAGAAGCCGAACGACGCGCCGCGATCATCGCCGAACAGCGCCGCCGCGAACAGGCCCGCCGTGAAGCGATCGCCCGCAAGGCCGCATTTGAAAATAACTTGCGGATCGAGACGGTCGCAAACATTTCAAAAGACAACACCGAGGGCGAGGATCTCAACATTCGCAATGTTGCGATCAACGCGCTTGGGTCTAACGCCGGTTCGGTCGTCGTGATGGAAGCTCAGACCGGCAAGGTCCTGACCATCGTTAATCAGGATTGGGCCGTTCGGAGCACGATCCGCCCTTGTTCGACGATCAAGCTTGTCACCGGCGTGGCAGCGATCAATGAGGGCGTTATCAGCAAGGAGAACGGGTCGATTCGCAACGTATCGACACGCCGTAATCTGGATGACTCTCTCGCATTTTCCGACAATCCATATTTTCAGCGTGCCGGTGTCCAGATGGGCAATGCCAAGCTGGTCGAATACGGCCAAAAGTTAGGTTTAGGCCAGCAGACGGGAGTTAACCTTGAGGGCGAGGCTACGGGACGGTTACCGTTCAGCAACAGCAATCCGCGTATCTATTCGCACGGCGATGATACTGAGGTTTCGACTATACAGCTTGCGGTAATGGCGGCTGCGATCACCAACGGCGGCCACCGCGTTCTGCCGCGTATTCCGCGTGGCGGCGTCGCTAATGCAAAATTTCAGACCTTTTATAAGGCAAATGTAGATGTGCCCAGCCCAAGCGTACGCCGCGTCATACCCGGTATGATGGGAGCCGCCGAATACGGCACCGCACGACGCAATATGAACCAGACGCTCGGCGTCGCAGGTAAGACGGGTTCGTGCATCGATAAAGGTTCGTGGGTCGGGTTGTTTGCCTCGGTCGCACCGATCGAGCAGCCAAAATATGCCGTGGCTGTCATCACACGCGGGCAGCGTCAACGCGGTCGCATTGCCGCCGCCGTCGCGGCCCAGGTCTATAATGCTCTTGCCGGAAATATAGTCAGGACCGACCGCAACCTTGCCCAGACCGAGTTTAAGATCGCACCGAGAAATGCAGTTGATACTAAGACATTGGCCGAGATCGGCGATGCGGCTGATGATGACGAGGCTGATGAGACAGATGCCGCCGCGACAACCGCTGCCGGCAACCCGAACGTTATCATCGTGCCCAGCGCACCGCGTGACGCCACTCCAAAGAAATTGGTCACAAAGACCGCAGATTCCAAACCCGTATTCCCTCCGGTTGTTATAACCTACGACAAGGATGAGAAGGGAAAGAAACAAAAGCCCTAAGCGAACAAAATAAGTTGGCCGGAACGGGATGCGAATTTTGTTACGAAATTCGCATTTCGGCTTGACTTGCACTGCAAACTTACGGATTATTTACCTTTTCAAAAGTTTTCTTTTGAACGATAATTTTTATACCAAGCAATCATAAGTCACGCTCAAAATGTAGCAACTTTTTTGTGCGGACGGACATCTGATTTCGTGCGAAACCAAAGAGATATTCTTTGAGGCCGCAGCTGGAAGTTATATTTTGGAATTACGCATTAGGCGGAGGAAGTATTTCGATGAAAACGATTTTTAGATCAACAAATTTGCTGCTCTTATTGGCCGCAATTATCGCATTTGGAGCTGTGGCCGGCATGGCCCAGGACCCGTGCACGGACGCCGACGGGCAGACCAAGATGCAGGATGAGTTTGATGCTCTCTATGCAGACAAAAAGGACTTAAATGTTCGCCAGCGAGCCATAGACTCAGGTAAATCTTTCCTTGAGAAATATGGCAATTGTGAATCTGCAAAGGTTCGTGCTGACTGGCTTAAGGGCCAGATCCCAAAGATGGAGACCAATCTTGCCACCGCCCGCGCAGCAGCTGCTGAATCAGCACTGCTTGCACGTTTTGACACGGCGTTGAAAGCAAAGAACTTTGACGAAGTTTACGCTTCGGGCAAGGAAGTCCTCAGCAAATACCCCGGTAAGTACAATGCGGCTGAGATCGTGCTCGGTTCAATCGGTTTTGACGAGGCCTATAAGGGCAACAACAAATACAACGACGACGCACTCCGCTTTGCTAAAGCTGCGATCGCTGGTCTGGAATCGGGCAAAGAATACAAAACCTTTGGCGTCAATCCTTATATCTATAAGACCAAAGAAGACGCTCTCGGTTATATGAACCTGACCATCGGTTATATCACCAGCGTTTCGCAAAAGAATCAGCTCGGTTCGCTGCAGTATCTCTATAAGACAACGCAGGGAACGTCTGAAGCAAGCAAGAATCCTATCGCTTTTGAGTTGGTTGGCAACTACTACTTTGCCGAACTCAACAAGATCGTCGAGCAGATCGCAGCCCTGAGTGCCAGCCAGAATAAGCCTGGGATCACACCAGAAGAGCTACAAAAGATCGTTGACGACATCAAAGCCAAGGTCGCGATGTCAAACGGTACATCGGAGCGTGCAATGGACGCATTCTCGCGTGCTTACACGATGGGACAGGCTCCGGCATACAAGGCCAAGATGAAAAAGAACGTCGAGGACGCGTATAACGTTCGCTTTGGTAAAAAAGACGGCGTTGACGGTTGGATCATGACTGCGGTTGCAAAACCTTTTGTTAACCCGACGACACCTATCGAACCGATCAAGGATCCGGAACCGGTCGCACCTGTCACATCGACGGCGACTCAGCCGACGACCGCACCGATGACAGGTCCGGCGACAAACGGTAAACCGCCTGTTACGACTCAGTCGAAACCGGCAACGTCAGCTCCGGCAAAACCGGCTGCTACTACGGTCAAAAATCCGGCAAAGCCAAGTGCATCGGTCAAAAAGCCGGTCGCTAAGAAAAAGGCGGCTTAACCCCCTCAATTTGATCTAAAGATCGGCCGGGTGCGTGGAGATACGCATCCGGCCTTCTTTTTTGTTAAAATTACCGTCGATGACGCCAAAGCTCGCAAAACTTGAGACCCTGATCGGCCACCGCTTTGCCGATGCGGCTCTGCTTGAACGGGCTCTGACGCACCGCTCGTGGGCGTATGAAAGTCTGCCCGGCGAATCGGATGAGGCGATCCGCGATGCCGAGAACGAGTCGATGGAGTTTGTCGGCGATTCTGTGCTCGGGCTGATCATTGCCGAGCGGCTCTATCAAAATAATCCCAGATCGAGCGAGGGCGACCTGACGTTGATGAAACATCACCTCGTCAGCACGACGACGCTCGCAAAGATCGCCGACAATTTGAGTCTCGGTGATTACGTCCGTGTCGGGCGCGGCGAAGAGAAAACCGGCGGACGAAAAAAACAGGCGCTGCTTGCAAATACTCTCGAGGCGGTTATTGCGGCGGTTTTTCTTGATGGCGGCTATGTCGCCGCTCGCGTATTTCTCGGGCGGATATTCGCCGACGAGATCCGCAGTGCGACGCCGAAAAATTCGCTTGATTACAAGACGATGCTGCAAGAGACCCTGCAGGCAGAAAAGCTGACGGCACCAACGTACAATGTCGTCAAAACCGATGGCCCGCCGCACGACCGGACGTTTCTCGTTGAAGCAGTTTGGGCGACCGGCAAAGCACGCGGCACGGGAACCTCGATCAAATCTGCCGAGATGATGGCGGCGGCCGAGGCGCTGAATATGCTCGAGCCGCAAAAAGAAATTAAGACGAAACGCGTCGGCAAAAATTAACGTATCATTTAGCTACTGTATGAGTGACGAAAACAAAGAAACAAAGGCCGCAGAAGAACCAAAACCAACGGGTCCGCCAAAATCCATATTTCGCGAATATTTCGAATCGTTCGTCGTGACGCTCGTCATGGCGATATTTGGCATGACCTTTATTTTGCAGGCAGTGACGGTACCGACCGGGTCGATGCAAAATACGATACTCGTCGGCGATTATCTGCTGGTCAATAAGTTTATCTTTACGCCGGGCGGCCAGAGTCTGCCGTTTTTGCCGCAGCGTGAGATACAACGCGGCGATGTCATCGTTTTCAAATATCCGGGCAACAAACTGCACCCTGAGATGGACAGAGCACACGGGTCGTCGGCGATTCCGTATCAGGTCAATTACGTAAAACGCGTTATCGGTTTGCCGGGTGAAAAGGTCGAGTTTCGCAATAATCAGATCTATATCAACGACGTGCTTTTGCCTGAGCACCGCATCATCGGCGATGCTCCTGACAGTCAATCGGCACTGACTACGACCGAATTTGAAGAGCGTCGGCCCGAGGATAAATGGGACGTATATTACTCAAAACGCTCGATGGACATTGTAAAAGGCGGCGGCAGCGTCGTACGCGGCCAGTATGAGTTTGGCGTCAAGGGAAAGACGATGATCGTGCCGGAAAATCAATTTTTCTGCCTTGGCGACAGCCGCGATGCCAGCGAAGACGGCCGCACATGGGGATTTGTCCCGCGTGAACTGATCGTCGGCAGGGCGATGTTCGTCTATTGGTCATGCGACCGCGGAGCGTCCGACGGCAGTATGCTCTCGTGCATCACACACCCGCGTCTCAGCCGCATCGGGAAATTTGTTAAGTAAGATTTTCGACATGAAGATCAACCTATCTAACGAAGTTTCCGAAGTTCTTCGCGGCAAACGTCCCATCGTCGCTCTCGAATCAACCGTCATCGCCCACGGTTTGCCGTATCCGCAAAACATCGAAACAGCAATGAAATGCGAGGCCGCTGTTCGGGATGGCGGTGCTGTGCCGGCTACGATCGCGGTGTTTGGCGGCGAGTTTTGCGTAGGACTCAATCAAGGCCAGATCGAGCAACTCGCCACACGCAAAGACATTCGCAAAATTTCACGCCGCGATCTGCCCATTGCCGTTGCAAACAAACTCGACTGTGCAACGACGGTTGCTACGACCACATTTATCGCTCACTTGGCGGGGATCAAGGTCTTTGCGACCGGTGGTATCGGCGGGGTGCATCGCGGTTTTGACGCCGACATTTCCGCCGATCTACCTGAGTTAGCTCAAACGCCGATCACCGTCGTTTGCTCCGGTGCAAAGATCGTCCTCGACCTCGACCGCACCCGCGAGTGGCTCGAAACCAACGGCATCACCGTCCTCGGCTGGCAATGCGACGAACTGCCGGCATTTTATTCGCGCATTAGCGGATTGGCGATAGATCAGCGGGTGGATCGGGCGGACGAGGTTGCGGCAATAGCCGCTGCCCGCGATGAGCTTGGGTTAAAAAACTCGATCTTAGTGACTGTGCCCGTTCCAGCAGAATTTGAGATCGACAGGGCTGAATTGGAATCTATACTCGCTGATGCTCTCAGACTCGCCGATGAAAAGGGAATAAACGGCAAAGAGATCACGCCATTTTTACTTTCGCAAATGTCCGAGCGAAGCGGCGGACGCACACTCGCCGCAAACATCGCCCTGCTCGAAAACAATGCCCGGGTTGCGGCTCAGATCGCGACGAGCCTTACTTAGCCGCCGGTTTTGCTATCTTCGCTTTCAGCGCGTCCAATCTTTTCTGTGCTTCTACCGCTTCGGTTGTGCCCGCAAATTTCGTCACGATCTCTTTCCACGACGCACCGTCGTAGTGAAATTGTTTTGCGGCGGAGTTAAACAAGAAAATGATGCCGAGCCGACGATAACGGTCGAGCATGTTGAAATTGAGGTAATAGCTATGCAGCGGAGCGGCGGACGCGGCCATTTCGTCGCGTTTTAGCTGGGTTGAGGCTGACTTCGTGAGTTTCGCCGCTGCCTCTTCGAGTACGTCGCCGTAGAGGAGCAAGATCGCGGGGCGAAACTTTGACGTTGGGTAAAGTTCAAAAAACTGGCCCGCGATCTCGATCTGATCGAACGCATCGATCGCCTGCACAAGCTTTGCGAGACGCTCCTCGTCGCCGGGTCGAAACTTGCCAAATACAGCGTCTGCTTGGACCCAGCCAAAATTTGCTGGTGGTGCGGTAACCTTGTAAAATTTCACTCCATCTGCTTCGGCGACACCGAGTATCTGCACCTTGCGGCCGCGCTGCATACGATGGACCACCTCGGAAAAGAGGCTCGGGGTTTTACGGAGAATGGAGAGCGTCTCGTCGACGACAACTGCCGTTTGGCCGACCTCGGCGGATTTGGCCGCCGTCGTTTTTGGCTTTACGGGAGCGGTACGTTTTTGCGCGAATACATGCCCGCTAGCAAAAAGGACGATGAGCA
>JBEBGA010000489.1:0-1891 GCA_040081695.1 Pyrinomonadaceae bacterium | reverse complement strand
GGTATTAGTATTGGTCGCGGTTCCGCCGCATGCCATAAGGCCCAGGCTGGCGAACGCAAAAATAGCTATTTGTTTTATCATATTTCCTTGGGTTATTTGATCTTATTTATAGTTACGTTAATTTTGCTTTGACCGCTTCACTGACCATCTTACCGTCGGCTGATTTTCCGGCGAGGTGTGCCAAAGCGGCTTTCATAACATTGCCCATGTCTTTCATAGACGACGCTCCGGTTTCGGCGACTGCCGCTGCGACAGCGGCCTCGACTTCTTCGGCGGTCGCGGCTTGCGGGAGATAGACCTCGATCACGGCGATCTCGACGGCTTCTTTGGCGGCCAAGTCGCTGCGTCCGGCGTTCTCATACTGCTCGATCGAATCACGCCGCTGCTTGACCAGCGATTGTAGGGCTTTCATCACCTCTTCGTCAGTCAACTCACCGCCCTTTTCGATCTTGCGGTTCATCAGATTGGCCTTGACCATCCGCAGCGTTGATAGTTTGTCGGGATCTTTTGCCTTCATCGCCGCCGTCATATCGGCGACCATTGTTTCCATTAAACTCATGATATGAGTCTAAGAAAACATCGGGTCTGAGGCAAACGAAATCCTCGAGTGAATAAAAAAAGAGTGCGGTCGTTGTGCCGCACTCTTTTATTATTTTGATCGGCCAAACTTTATAGTCCGGTCGTGTCGGTGTTGGAATTTTTCCGCGTGACTTTCGCGATCTGTCGCAGGTCGGCTTTGGAAATGTGGATCGATTTGCCGGCGGATTCGCCGCGGACGCGGATCTGTGAGAGGAAATTTACGCCGTCGATCTTTTCGAAGAGGACCTGGGTGTCTTCGGCGGCGGTGGCTGATGACGTTGGGGTAGTGTTAAAGATCGCGGTGCCCCCATCGCCGCGAAGGACGAGCGAATCAGAGCCGCTGATGCCGGGGGTGCGGGTGATGGTGTATTCGCCGCCCGGGAAAACCTTGCCGCGGAGGGCAAATGAGTTTTCGGCGGTGAATTTGATCGCGGTGCCTGGAACTTGTGCTTTTGCTATGGAGACACCTGCAAGAACAGCGAAACCAACTACGAACAAAAATTTATTAAGTTTATTGTGGAACATATTATTTCTCCTTTTCTGACTGCGTATAAAATATTAGCGGCGGTTACTTCTTATTAACCCGTCCAATGCGTCGCTGTCATCGGCCGGGCCATTTTGTCGTTCAATAGTAAAGACGAACCAGCGTGACGGTCGGATACGGGGTTTTCGTTATGAAATGTAAAACTTTGTAAAATCGTCAGACCGCCAAATGTTCGGTCAATGGACAGCAGTTGCCGGATAATGGACAATTACAAAAAGCATTTCGCTTGATCTCTTATGAAATTACGTTGGCGTTTTGGCATCATCGCGGGGTTGTTTCTCGCTGTTTTTTCTCTCTATCCGCAGTTGAAGATGGTGTATCTTCGGGGCGCGGAGTGGAACGGCCATTACGCCTATAACGACGTGGACGAGGTCGCGTATGCGGCGTATCTCAAGGCGCTGATCGACGGGCGGCCGCGTAAGAACGACCCTTACACAGGCCGCGACGATACGCCCGAGAACCCTCAGCCGGAGTCATTATTTTCGATACAATTTGCCGGGCCATATACGATCGCGATACCGGCTCGGATACTCGGCGTTCCCGCGACCTGGGCGATGACCATATCGGGTGCCGTCGCGGCGTTTTTGACGGCGCTCGCGATATTTTGGCTGATCGGGATGCTGACGCGTGATTCGCTCTTTGCGATGGCCGGCAGCCTGATCGTGCTGGCCGGAGGTGCGCTCTTTGCCGGAGAAGGGGCCATCGGCGAAATTCTCGACTTTAGTTATTCTTATCCGTATTTTCCCGGCTTACGTCGTTATTTACCCG
>JBEBGA010000488.1:0-1898 GCA_040081695.1 Pyrinomonadaceae bacterium | reverse complement strand
GGTAATAACAAATCTCGTTGGCAAGAAATTTACCGCTACGCACATGACGTTTGGCGCGATCCACGAGATGGAGGCCGCCATGGGCTATCGCCGCCTGATCGCTCTCGCCGATCATCCTGTTCTGACGCACATCGTCAACGGCATCATTCGCGAAGAGGCTATCCACGCGCAGTTTTACCGTAGCGTTGCAAGGCTCGAATTACAGCGGAGCCCCTTCGCTCAAAAGATGGCGCGATGGGTGATCGATCATTTTTGGGCGCCGGTCGGGCAAGGGTCGCTCGCAAAAAGCCGCACGGAATATACTATCGGGACGCTATTTGCAGAGGACGGAGCGATCGACAACCTGGATAAAGCAGTTACCCAACGCGTCCGTCAATTGCCCGGCTTTGATGGCATTACAAAGATCACCGAAACGATCGGCGGCATGGCTGAAAACGCCGCTATGAAGTTTGAAGCTGCTTAGTTTGGCCGGTAAAATTCCACGCCGCCGCTCATCTCAACACCAACCCTGCCTTCAGACTCTGCATAATCAAGATGTGCGATCGATTCTGAAATAGCCAAAAATCTGTGTACGTCGTGGTCAAACGAATCGGGGAAAAGCCATTTGGCGACCTCGAAAGCAGTCACGCCGGTGTTTGATACCAGAGAAACGACCTTTTTCTGCCGCTCGTCGATCGCCCTGACGTAGCGGTGAAAGATCTCTTCGAAATCCGTAACAGGTTCTCCGTGGCCACCGTGCGCGAGTGTTGGTGAAAAACTGCGAAGCCGCGCGAGGCTAACAAGGTATTCGGCCAACGAGGGAAACCTTTTAGTTGGGTCAACGGGATCGGGCGAGAGTATCGGGTTTGGCGTGATGCGTTTTAGGACACAGTCGCCGCAGATGAGCGTACGGTCGGCCTCGCGGACAAATGAGCATGATCCCGGCGTATGTCCGGGTGTATGCAGAACCCGCAAAGATCCGCCGTCAAACTCAAGCTCCATATCGTCGTGCAGAGGTTTGAGGTCATCAACATCGAGCGAATCGGTCAATAGGCTGATGTCCTCATAGAGCGACTTCATCTCTTCGAAAATGCTGTCAGGCACGCCCGACCTCAGCATTAACTGGCGATGCTCTTCGTGAGCGAGCCGCCCGAAAAGATGCCCGGTCTCCCAATCGTGGATGAGCACCTCGGCATTTTTCGCCGCGTCTCGAACCATTTTGGTTAATCCACAATGATCCTCGTGAGCGTGAGTCAGCACAATTCGTCGAACGTCCGAAAATTGCACACCGTTTGCCGCAAGCTTTTCTCTCAAAGCGGCGGCGGCTTGCGGCGTTTTTGGTCCTACATCGATCAGCGTCAATGGGTCTTCTTTGACCAGATAGACATTGACATCGCCGACATAGAACGGTGTCGGGATCGATAGCGGTATGATCTTCATATTATGAGCCTGTTCGCGGGTCGAAAGGTTCATCTTAACAAACCTTTTTCGATTGGGAATAACCGGTAAGATTGAAAATGGATCTGGTGAAAAAAAATGGGTATATTCAGAAACTTTGTGTTGGGTTATAGGGTATAAACACTAATCAATGAAATAATGACCGAAATTACAAAAAAATTACATTTTTACTTGCCTAAAATCGGTTTTTGGGGTAAAAAATTCAAAGCAATTCATTTCCGTTCAAATATCTGTCGTACAAGGCGTTAGGAATTCACCGATTCGCGGCTTGCCAAACGAGCACATTCTCGATGTAACGCAGATATTACAAGGATTCTAAATAGGTTCGAAGGAGAAAAAACAATGAGAGCATTTTCGTCCGGGATCACCGCCAAGGCGGCCTCGGTAGCTTTCATAGCGACGCGCAGCAGAGTGACCGGATACAAAACCACGGAATACCCGAGTTGGGCCAACTCTTCGAG
>JBEBGA010000487.1:0-1901 GCA_040081695.1 Pyrinomonadaceae bacterium | reverse complement strand
TGGCGGGTTTTATCACGCGGCCGATACGGTGCCTCCGCGTATTGCACTTTTCGGTGCGATGCCGGCAGTTTTGTTGATCGTTCTCTATTTCATTTTCTTTCGCCGCTCGTTTGTTGAGAAGCTTCCTATCGGTTTTCTTACACTGCTTCACACTGTTCGTATCCCGGTTGAGATCGTGCTCTATTGGCTGTTTGTCGCGGGTGCGGTGCCTCAGATAATGACCTTCGCGGGGCGAAATTTCGACATCCTTTCTGGTGTGCTCGCTCCCATTGTATATTTGATCGCATTGCGTGGCGGCAAGCTGAACCGCCCCGTTTTGATCGCGTTCAATCTCATTGGCCTCGTGTTGCTAGCCAACATAGTCTCCATAGCGGTAATGTCCGTTGCTTCGCCGATGCAGCAGTTCGGATTTGACCAGCCGAATCGGGCGGTACTTTATTTCCCATACGTTTGGCTTCCGGTGATCGTGGTGCCGATCGTGCTTTTTAGTCATCTTGCGGCACTTTGGCAGTTGTTCGCGGCAAAGCGTTGAGCAATGCCCGCTGGCATTTGATAAACTCTTTCAAACGGCGAACGTATTAACCCGGGCAAGCAACATGAATTTCTCAGAAACCTTAAAGCTAGCATTCGACGCCATCTGGGCACATAAACTGAGGTCATTCCTGACCCTGCTCGGCGTTATCATCGGCGTTATGACATTCATGATCGTCGTCTCGATGCTGCTTGGTTTCAAAGCATACGTCGATGAGAAACTCGCTGGCATCGGCTCAAATTCATTTACGATTCGACGCTTCAGTTTCGATGATTTCAAGGACACCGACACCATCGCGGCGGCTCAACGGCGAAACAAGGAGCTTACGTTCGAGGAGCTCAACTTTATCAAAGAGCGGGCCCAGCTTATCGACAAGATCGGTGCCAAGGCTTTGCCAAATGTCCGCGAGGTAAAACGCGGTAGCGAATCCGTCCGCGATATCAGGATCGACGGTGCCGAACCTATTATCCGTGACATCGAGAAACTCGACATTGCCGAGGGACGTTACTTCACCGATGCCGAGAATGACAACGCCGTCCGGGTATGTTACGTCGGCATGGACGTCGCCAAGAAGCTGTTTCCGCAAGGCGACGCTATCGGCGGCGAGATCACGATACAAGGAATTCCGTACAAGATCATCGGCATCCAAACCGCGAAGGGCACCGTCTTTGGCCAGCCGCAGGACAGCTTCGTACAGTTTCCGATCAAGACGTACGGAGCCAATTTTGGCGGCCTTCGGAATAGCCGCGGCCTCTTTTTCGTCGCAACCTCCAAGAATGATAAGAAGATGGACGACGCCGTCGAAGAGGTTCGCATGCTTATGCGGATCAAGAGAAAGCAGACGTTTGATGAAAAGGACACGTTCGGCATCCTCACGCCCGATGCGATCGCGGGGCTCATCAACCGAATCACCGGTCCCATCGGCACTGTCATTCTGTTTGTGCCAACTATCGCTCTGCTCGTCGGTGCGATCGTCGTGATGAACATCATGCTCGTCTCCGTAACCGAACGCACACGCGAGATCGGCATCCGGAAAGCCGTCGGCGCAAAACAACGTGACATACTGATGCAATTTTTGATCGAGGCTGCAACGTTGACCGGTTTTGGCGGAATTATGGGACTGCTTGTAGGTTGGCTGCTGTCGTTTGCAATGCAACTTGTGCTGCCCTCGTACATACCGTGGGCGGCCCCGGTCGTTGGCTTTGCGGCAAGCGTCGGAATCGGCCTCTTCTTCGGCCTCTGGCCCGCATGGAAAGCCGCACGTCTCGACCCGATCGAATCGCTTCGTTACGAATAAGAATGCCCACGAAACACACGAAAGACACTAAATAAAGAAATTTCCTAATTTAGTGTTTTTCGTGTGTTTCGT
>JBEBGA010000486.1:0-1905 GCA_040081695.1 Pyrinomonadaceae bacterium | reverse complement strand
GCGTAAATAGTCAGAACCGGGAGCGATAGCGACTGGGTTCCCATTACGTAATGACAAAGACCATCGAACAAATTATCGACATCGACACGAGCCTCGAACCGGCTCGTGACGTAGCTATTGAAAAAGTCCAAAAATCGAAAACCGAAAACCAAAAACCTCAGCTCATTTATCTGCTGCTGCCCTGTTTGTTCCTGCTCGTCACTTTGCTCGGCGGTATGCGGCTCGGGGCGACGGACAATGCATTTATCTTTCTAAAACCGGCACTCATCTGTCTCGTTTTTGCGTCTGTTCTGATGATCTTATTTTTCCGATCGTCGCTGCTGCAAATGGACGGTTGGTTTTCGGACAGATTTTCGACGCTGCAGAATATCGCGAATGCCGCAGTTTTGCTTACGATGTTCACCGCCTCGACGCAGCTTTTTAATTCGCTACTACCCGAAAAAGGCTTGCCGTTTTGGATCGTCGGATTTTGCTTTTTTTGGACGCTTTGGAACAACCTTTTTGCGGATTTTGACACCAAAAAACTTTTGCGAAGTTTGGGAGCGTTGTTCGGCCTAGCGTTTGCCGTTAAGTATCTTGTGCTCGCAAATCTGACCGCGACGGGCGATACGAGCCTGCTGCAGCGGATATTCGACAACCCTGCCAAAGAGGCCTTTACGTGGCTGCTCGACCTGCCGCGATACTCGGCGGGTACGGGCTATATACAATTTTTTGCAGTCGCAATATATCTGATCGCTCTGTTTTTGACGCCATCGACTACTAAGAAATGAAATTCATCGCCACTCTATTATTTTCTCTAACTCTTGCATTTACAGCATTTGCCCAGTCGCCATCAAAAATAATCAAACAGGCCGAAAAGGCGCTTGGCGGGCAAAAAGCCCTAAAAGCCATGACCTCGGTCTATCGCACGGGCCGCATTACGCGGTTGAGCGACGGAGCCGAGGGCAGGTATCTTTATCAAACGTCGCAGCCAAATCTTTTGAATATCAGCTTTGACCTCGCGGGATTTGAGGCCGAGACGGGCTACAACGGGCGTTCGGGCTGGCTGCGTGATTCCCGTAACGGACTGCAAACTCTGACCGGCGATCTCAGCAATGCGATGCAGGCTAAGGCCTTATACAGGGATCATTTGTGGCTCAAGGCCAAGGATGAAAAGTCAAAGATCGTCGCGGGTGGACAGATGATGATCAATGGCAAAACCGCCAACTCTATCGTCATCAACACGCCAAAAGGCATTTCGATCAAGGTTTATTTCGACGCCGTGAGCGGCCTGCCTGTCCGCGATGAGATGCCGAACGGCAGCACGGTCGAGGTTACGGAATACAGCGATTACCGCAGCGTAAACGGTGTGCAGCAAGCATTTACTCATAGCGTAACCGTCGGCAGCGAGACTTACGAGATCAAGTTTGACGACATCAAGACAAATCAACAGATCGCTAAATCGGAGTTTGATTTCCCAAGTATGTCAGGCGAACCGCTGCCCGATATCCCGACCCTTTTGAAAGATCTGCAAGCTAACGAAGACCGCGTCGAAGCGATGCTCGATAGCTATTCGTTCACGCAAAAAGTGACGAAACGCGAGCTTGGCAAGGATGGCAATCTGCGGGAAACGGAATCGGAAACGACCCAGCTTTCATTTTATAAGGGCTCTCGCATCGAGCGTGTGATAGAGAAAAACGGGCGTCCGCTCAGCGGCAGCGATCAGGAAAAAGCCGACCGTGATGCGGCCAAACAGGTCGAGGAGATCGAAAAACGCATAGCCAAAGAAGATGCCCGCAAGGTCAAGCAAAACGTGGACGGCACGCCTTCGGATGAGAACCGCCGTATCTCTATCGCCGAGGTTTTGCGTGCGTCAAAGCTGCTAAACCCCCGCCGCGAACGTTTTCGCGGGCGTGACTGTGTCGT
>JBEBGA010000135.1:0-7573 GCA_040081695.1 Pyrinomonadaceae bacterium | reverse complement strand
GACCTGCGCTGGGAACTGCAATTGCTGGTACCGGATCTGCTCGACCACGAGATCAAGGGCGCCTCACTGGAGCTGGATCCGAGGGAGTTTGCGTAAGGAGCGCGCTCTTGCTGAAAACTGAAAACTGAAAACGGAAAACTGAAAATGGAAAATCAAAAAACGATTTCACATTTTCCACTTTCCATTTTCTATTTTCAATTAATTTGATGGCAGACGAGAAAGACGATAGACCACCTCACAGGGGCATTAAGAAAGGTCTCTATGTGATACCGACTTTGTTCACCGCCGCTAATGTGGCGATGGGCTATTTGGCGATATTGTCGTCAATCCGCGGGTTTCATTTGTCGGCGTCTGACCCTGCTCTTGCGGCAACCTATTTCAACTCCGCCGGTCTCGCCATCGGGCTCGCGATCTTGTTTGATACCGTTGACGGGCGTGTAGCGAGAGCTACACGGACGGCGACTGAGATCGGGGTGCAATTCGACAGTCTGGCCGACGTGCTGACCTTTGGAATCGCACCGACGGCTCTGATCTACGCTTGGGCGATCGCTCCGACATTTGCCGAAGGCTCATTTGGCCACAACCTCGGCGTGTTTCTTTTGTTCATGTACCTGATGTGCGGAGCCTTTCGCTTGGCGAGATTTAATCTGCAGGCGACTCGGCCCGTTAAGCTTATCGAGGGCGCGACCAAGGTCGATAAAAAAGCTTTTGTTGGATTACCGATACCTCCAGCCGGCGGTTTGCTTGCCGCTCTTGTGCATTTCGCACCGGCACCGCTGAGTTCGTACGGCGCGGATTCGTCGCAATCTTACACGTATGCTTTGTACGCACTTGTCGCCGTCTTGGCGATAACGATGGTCAGTACGATCCGCTACAACAGCATGAAAACAGCCGGCAAAGGCCGTCAGGGATTTTTGCTCGTGCTGGTGCTCGTCGCGATGGCGATGGGCGTGTGGCTCTATTCGAGATACGCGCTGCTAATTATCGCAGGCCTCTACGTTTCGCATGGCCTGATCTGGTGGGTTTTTCGTTTTATCGGATCAAAACTGCGACCTCAAACTTCTAGCTAAAAAATTCAGCTATCCGATCGACGCTCGGTTTGCATTTTTCGGGTTTTCTTTTTAGCCTCGAACCAATGATTCGCGACAAAAAGCAACGCACTGCCGAGATAATCAATCGGCTCAAAAGGGCGTATCCAGACGCGCACTGTGCGCTGGTTCATACAAATGCCTTTGAGCTGTTGATCGCGACGATACTTTCGGCTCAGTGTACGGATGTACGGGTAAATATAGTTACGGCGGACCTGTTTCGCAAGTATCGCGGCCCGCAGGATTTTTTAGATGTCGCTCAAACCGAATTAGAAAATGACATCCATTCAACAGGCTTTTATCGCAACAAGGCAAAGAATATCCAGGCCGCGTGCAATCGCATTATCGAGGTTTATGGCGGCAACGTGCCGCAGACAATGGACGAACTTTTAACCCTTGGCGGTGTCGCGCGTAAGACGGCAAACGTCGTGATGGGCAATGCTTTTGGTATCGCGTCCGGCGTTGTCGTCGATACACATGTATCGCGGCTGTCACAGCGGCTGGGGCTAACAAAAGAAAAAACGCCCGAAAAGATCGAGCGTGCCTTGGCATTGCTTGTGCCTAAAAAAGACTGGGTGATGTTTCCGCACTGGATGATCTATCACGGGCGGCAGGTTTGCGACGCCCGCAAGCCTAAATGCGACGAATGCACGCTCGCGGATATTTGTCCGAAGATCGGCGTTGCTAGTTAAGCAGCCAATCTAGGGCTTCCTCTTCCGAATCAGTTACTAGCAGCTTCGCTCCGCGATTGCCGGCTGCGAGTTCAGCCATTTTTGTGACGGTTCCGACCGGCATAAGGATCGCAACTTTTAACTTTGAGCCAAAAACCTCAGCGGAGCGCTGACCACCCATAAAGCGGTCAGCCTCGCTGATATTTCCCGTGATCCCGCGCGAATCGACCAATACGTTATTTCGACCCGCCTTGCCGGCCTCGATTTTCACTAGCCCGATGAAGTCAAACAATGCGGGTAGCGAAAACTCACCGGTATTTACGATGCGCAAATGATCCGGCAGCACGGTTATCTGTACGTCAAAGCCCATTTATCTCCTTACTAAGGTTTGGGCGTCGCCGCTGGCGTTGGAGCCGGCGTAGCGACTGGCGTCGGCAATGCCGGCATTTCTGTCGCCTTAAACCTCGGCAGCATTTCATCACGCATTGCCAGTGTATAGACCGCAGCGGCAAAAATGATCGCCGACGATCTTGCGTCGCTCTCGATAATGCGTTCGTAGGTGTCGAGATTGGTGTGCCACGTCACACCAAAGTATTCGATCGGGTCCTGCGACGTGCCAATACCCGGCAATCCGGCGGCGTTGAACGATGTGCTGTCAGTTCCGCCTAAGCCCCGTCCGCGAGCACTCGATACACCGCCAAATCCAAGATCTGAAAATGGCGCCAAGGCTTCGCGAAGCACCGTTGCCGCCTCAGGCGGGCCAAAGATGCTCAAACCGCGAGCACGTCCCGTGCCGCTATCAATATTGAAATAGCCGTTAAACTTACTAAACTCCGCCGTCGGATTTTCGGCCGTTCCAAAATGCTTTTTGACATACGCCTGGGAACCCAACAAGCCCTGTTCCTCGCCGCCCCAGCAAGCAACGCGGATCGTGCGGCGTGGTTTTACGCCGATTGCTTTGAGGATGCGGGCGGCTTCCATCATGGTCGCACAGCCGACGGCGTTGTCGGTCGCACCGGTCGCCGAGTGCCACGAATCCAGATGACCGCCGAGCATGATGACCTCGTCTTTTTTATCCGAACCCCAGATCTCGCCGATCATGTTATAGCTGGTAACGCCGGACGGGATGATGCGGGTCTGAATGTTGAACTCAAGCTTGACCGGTGTCTTATTAGCCAGCAGCCGGTAGATGCGGCCAAAATCTTCGTTACGCATCACAACGGTCGGGACGACCTTAGAAATGTCGAACGTGCGGTTGTTAAACGCTCTGACCGCACCGCGATCAAGCTCGGATTCGTTAATGCGAACCTGAACATTATTGTCAACTAAAAATTTATCGAGCTGTTCGCTGATCTGGGCCGCCGTAAGGGCTCCGGGCCGTGGCGTTACTCCCGATCCTGCTCCGGCACCTTGTCCGCCCGGCCTTCCCTGGCCGCCGCCGGGTGTCGTGTTTGCCGGGTCAAAGCGTTTTTTGTTCTCTTCGTCATCGATGCGTTTAGCCGGGGGTGTATTGTCCTGTTTGATGACCCGCGGTTTGCCGACGATCACGATCTTTCCGTTAACTGCGGCTTTGATCGAATCAAAATAAGCGGTCAGCTCGTCCTGCGTCGCGTTTTGCATTACCTGAGGATTGCCCGCGGCGGGAAACTGCGGCACTACCAGACTGACAACGTCCGCCGTCACCGCCCCTTTGGTCGAAGGCGTCCACGCCAGCACCTCGTACGTCAAAGTATCCGGCTGAGGCGAGATCATCACGCCGGTATTCTTGACGTTTGCCCAGCCCGGGTGGCCAAATTCCCAAGGCTCGAGCCCGGTGAAATCAAATCCCCACGACGTCATCTCGCGGGCTCCCCATTTTGCAGCATTGACGTGATTGTCGCTGCCCGTCAGACGCGGGCCGTATACGTCTGAGAAATAATGCATTATGTGCATTATCTTGCTGTTATCCGTAGCCTCTTTTCGGATCGCGGCATAGACCTCGGCCTGTTTCGTGTCCTGGGCCATGATGGCGGCGGGCAAAATAAATGACTGGAGCAGCATAACAACCGCTGCTAGACGGAACGTGTTTTTCATAGTTTCTCAGGTTGCGGCTCTATCCGGGCGAGCCGCTTATTGCTTAAGTTAATTTGAATTTATCCGGCCTCAGACACCGGCAAAAAGATTTAATATGATTATACAGCAACCTTAGGAAAAAGGTTTCAAACGCAGAGCGAGATCAGTTCGCTCGTGGTGTTTAATGATATTGTTTTAGTAGCTAGCCAAAGCCAAGATGAGCGTAGTCCAAAGAAAGCTATCCAGATCATTTCAAGCATTTTTCTACTCGGAAAAATCGAGCGGGATCTTGCTGATCGCCTGTACGATCGTGTCGCTCATCATTACAAACTCGACACTCGGTGCAGGCTATCTTGGCTTTTGGCAGAGCTATTATGGCGGTCTGAGCGTTGAGCATTGGATCAACGACGCTCTGATGGCGGTCTTTTTTCTGCTGATCGGGCTCGAACTCGAACGCGAGCTGTACAACGGCGAGCTGTCCAATTTCAAAAACGCTCTGTTGCCGATCTTTGCAGCTTTGGGTGGCGTCGCCGTTCCTGCGTTGATACATTTCGCCCTCAATCGCGGCACCGAAACGCAAGCTGGTATCGGCATCCCGATGGCGACGGATATAGCGTTTGCTCTCGGCGTGCTGGCAATACTCGGTAGCCGTGTTCCCGCTTCATTAAAGATTTTCCTGACAGCTCTCGCGGTCATCGACGATCTTTTTGCGATCATCGTCATTGCGATCTTTTACACGGCACAATTGTCAATGCTTTATCTGGCGGGTTCGCTGGCGATTTTTGTGATGCTGCTGATCCTCAGACGTTATCTCCGAGTAATGCAATTGACGCCATATCTGATCGGCGGCGTGCTGATGTGGTTTTTGATGTTAAAGTCGGGTGTTCACGCGACGATCGCAGGGGTTTTGCTTGCCTTTACGATCCCGTTTTCCGCCAAAGAAGACGACGAAGACTCGCCTTCGCACAAACTCGAGAGCTTTCTTCACATGCCCGTCGCATTTATAATTTTACCGATCTTTGCACTCGCAAATACGGGCATAATTATCGGGGCCGATTGGTATCAGTCGCTATCGACGGCAAACAGTTCGGGCATTATTTTCGGCCTGCTCACAGGTAAACCGGTCGGGATCTTATTTTTAAGTTTTATCGCCGTCACTGCCGGATTTTGCCGCCTACCGCTCGACCTCAATTGGAAACATATCTCCGGAGCAGGCCTGCTTGGCGGGATAGGCTTTACAATGTCGATCTTTATCACCAATCTCGCATTCACCGGCAACGCCGCCGTCATCAACGCCTCAAAGATGGCGATCCTGCTCGCTTCTTTGACAGCCGGAACAATAGGTTTTCTGTGGCTTAGATTGTTTGGCAAACCGACAGATCTCGACGACGATCCCGACACGATGGATCTTGAGATCGACAAAGCATAGACAATACTTTCACCTCGTAGATTCGTCGCAAAATTGACGCAGATATTTTCTTATTCGGCTGCTCTAAGTTCGTTGATTGCTCTTGAAAATACACGAAAAGCCGAACGCAAAAGGAGACAAACCAATGCGAAGGCTATGATAACGTCGGGCCAGCCTGATTGCGTAAACCAAACGGCTCCGGCGGCGACAAAAACCGAGATATTTGACGCGATATCATTACGCGAACATTCCCAGACCGAGCTCATATTTACGTCGTCCTCGCGGTGCCGCGTGAGTAAAAGTAGGCATAATGAGTTGCCCGCAAGCGAAAGCAAACTAACGACGCCCATAATTTCAAAGATCGGAACCGTCGGCACAAATAGCCGATAGATCACCTGACCGAGCACAACCAGCGCCGCAAGCAATATCAATGCCCCTTTGAAAAGAGCAACCTTTGCCTTGGCACCCAAAGACTTATGGACAACATACAGACTAAGTCCGTACGTCAAAGCGTCGCCAAGATTGTCGAGCGAATCCGATAAAACCGAGCTAGAACCCGCATAGATGCCCGCTCCGATACCCGCAATAAACATCGCCGCGTTTATCGCAAGGACTATCTTCAGCGTCGAACTCTGTCGCTCTCGCAACGCATCTACCGCACAATCATCTTCACAACATGCCATAACTAAAGTAAGGATATGCGAAAGCAGGCCTCTTTAACAATTTATAGTTTGCACCAAAATAGATACAATCGACCTATGGCTGATAGCCTGGCAGACAACATTAATAACGAGATCGCGTTGGCGGAACGTCTCGCCCGCGCGGGTAACATTGCGGCGGCGTTCAAGCATCTCGAACGCGCTCATGTGTTGGGGCAGGCTTCGACATATCAGCACACGCGTATTCATTGGCGGATGTTTAAGCTGGCGCTCAGGATGAGATCTCCGCGAGAGATATGGGGACAGGTCGTTCGCATCATCGGTGCCGGAACAAAAACGCCGCTGGGAATTTATCCGGCCGGCAATACGGGCGGAGCGGATGTCTGGTTCTTTAAACCGATGCCCGTGCCGGACGACTTGCAGGAAATACTCGACAAAGCGAAAATGGATTGAACGGATCTATTTGTGAGAGTTTTTTGTTTTAGTTTTATCGTTTACCTCGTGCTGCTTTTGACGCAGCCGTGTCAGGACGTTGTCGCGCAAACTAGCGATTGCTGCAATAAAGCTGATATCGCTACTCACATTGACCGATCAACTGATACCGATTCGCATGGCGACGATTGTTCTCCGTTTTGCATATGCTCGTGCTGCAGCCACCCGGTTGCCAGCCACAAATTTACGTTTGGCGTAAAGCTCGATCTCGAGATCGCCAAGATCACCGCACCTTTTAATACCTATTCCGCCCCGGACACAGCATCGTTTACAACCTCCGTTTGGCAACCGCCAAAAGTCTAACTGCTTAGCACAACTGCGCCCATTTTTGCTCGTTACGTAACGAGTCGTTGTAATCATTTAGTTAGATTTTAGGAGATCATGCTCAAAGCAATATTATTCATCGTCGTCACTTTGACGACGGCAAATGTGTTCGCACAGTCCGGCAATACGCTAAAGCTGCGCGTTCAAAACAAAGACACTAAAGACAATGTCGCCGAGGCGACGGTCACCGTTAAGGGTACTGAGGTCATCACAAAGAGCGACGCCGACGGCAAGGCCGAGCTTACAAATATCGCTAACGGCGAGAGGGTTATCGAAGTATTCTCGCCGGGATTTGAGACGGTCGAGATCAAGCTCACATTTCCGTTAAGCAACGCGAGCGAACGTCTCGTTTTGCTCGAAACGCATAACGAGATGGGCGAGGTGACGATCACTTCGACTCGTACCGGTAGAGATATCGAGGCAGAGCCGTCACGCGTCGAGGCCATTGATGAAGAAGAGATCGACGAAAAGATCAGCATGCGTCCCGGTAATGTTTCGATGGTGCTGCACGAGAGCACGGGCATACAGGTGCAGGTTACGTCGGCGACGTCAAACACGCAGAGCGTCCGTATTCAGGGCCTCGATGGTCGTTATACGCAGATACTAAAGGACGGCTTTCCGGCGTTTGGCGGATTTTCAGGATCCTTAAGCATACTCGAAATACCGCCGCTCGATCTGAAACAGGTCGAGGTCATCAAAGGGCCGGCGGCAACGCTTTTCGGCGGGGACGCGATCGCGGGTGTTGTCAATTTTGTGACAAAAGACCCGTCGGAAAAGCCGGTGACGACGCTCATCTTTAATCAGACCTCTGCCCTCGGCACAGACTTTTCGGTATTTAATTCGCAAAAGTTTGACCGCTTTGGCTACACGCTGCTCGGT
>JBEBGA010000009.1:0-26617 GCA_040081695.1 Pyrinomonadaceae bacterium | reverse complement strand
GAACGGATTCGAACTTTATCCTAAATAGGAGCGCCGCGACACGACAAGTCGAGCGGATCCTTGATTTTACCTCTCTCCGGCCCTTTCAAAATTTCCACACTTTTTTCTGAAATCACACCTCGATTGAGCGTTTTTCCATAATGCTGCTACGAATGCAGTGACTGTCTCAATTCAATTGAGAATTGCAAATTTCCGGCTGATCCGACGCTGATAACCAACGGATCGACAGACGCCCGATATTGATATTCATTAGGTTCGACGCCCCGGCCTGATGGAATACATCGAAATCGCAAGCGAACAATTTATTACGATATGCGAGAGTGCCAGTTCTTCAATTTCCGTTCAATTTCCCTTTCAATACTTGTTTGTCTAAGTATATTTTTCGCTGCCTGCGGCCATTCGACGGCGTCGTTTTTGGCAAAGGGCGAGGAATATCTTGCCAAACGTAAGTTTCACGATGCGATGATGCAGTTCCGTTCGGCGGCTGAGTCCGACAGCGGTTCGGCTGGTGCGCATTGGGGACTCGCGCGTTCGTATGAAAATCTGGGGCAATTTAACGAGGTGCTGGACGAGCTTCGCAAAACGATCGAGCTCGACGGTACAAATCTTGAAGCCAAGGCTAAACTCGGCAGCTATTTCCTGCTCGTTCAGCCGCCGATGATCTCCGAGACCGAAAAGCTCCGGGATGAGATCCTTGCTGCGAATCCAAAATTTATTGAGGGTCACATACTGACCGCGACGATCATGGCCGCACAGGGCAAACCCGATGCGGACGTTATTGCTCAGGTCAACAAAGCGATCGACCTAGATCCACAGCGGATCGAATCGTACATCAGCCTTGAGCGTATGTATATGACGCGTGAGAAGGCCGCGGAGGCCGAGGCTGCGATTCAACGCGGGCTTGCCGCAAACCCTAATTCAGTAACAGGTTTGACCGAATACGGCCGCTTTTTGATGTATGCTGCACGCGACTCTGAGGCCGAGGCTCAGTTTCAAAAGGCGATTGCCGCCGACGGCTCGAGCATCGACGCACACGAATCGATCGCTCAGTTTTATGTGACCAGCCGACAGTTCGAAAAGGCTGAGGCCGCTTATAAAAATCTTATCCAGGTTCAGGAAAACAGCCCTGAGAGCCGTCTTGAGCTTGCCGAATTTTATTCGACAACCGAGCGCAAAGATGAGGCGATCGCGGTTCTCGAACAGATCATTGCTGACGCTCCGGACTATGTGCTCGCACGTTATCGCGTTGGCCAGATGTATCTCGACCGTAAAGAGACCACAAAGGTTTATGAGCATCTCGATGCGTTGCTGAAGATCAATGACGATGACACTCAGGCACTGATGCTCCGCTCGCGGGCGAAAATGCAGGAGAGTAAGCCTGACGAAGCCATCAAGGATATCGAAGACGTCCTAAAACAACAGCCGAGCAACCGCGACGCGCTGTATCTGATGGCGCAGGCACGCCTCGCCCTCGGCCAAAACGATCAGGCAAAAGCATTTATCGGCGATATCGAACGCTTTCACCCGACGTTTATGAAGGTCGGCTTGCTCAAGATCCAGGCTGCGTTCTCAGCCGGTGACGCACAAGCCGCACTCAAGCTTTCAAACGAGCTGATCGATAAAACAAACTCGACGCAGCCAAACGCAGACAATACGCCGCAGTTAATTTTGGATACGAAAATAAAAGCCATTTCTTCGCGCGGAATGGCGTACTTAGATCTCGGCAAATTGCCCGAAGCAAAATATGACCTGCAGGATGTCGTCCGGCTGACACCGCGTTCGTCCGGGGCGATGGTCAATCTGGCAAAAGTATTTATCGCCGAACGCAACGCCGCCGCCGCTCTCGAACAGTACGAAAAGGCTTATGCGGCGGACACGAAAAATTTTGACGCGATCAGCGGCATCGTGAATATGGCGATACAAATGGGCCAGACTGAAAAGGCCCACTCACGGATCGCGGCATTTATTGATGCCAATGCAGGCAAAGGCGATGTAATAGCTGCTCTGCGTTATCTTAACGCGACGGTTTTCACCGCCGAAAAGAACAACGCCGCGGCTGAGAAAGAATTGATGACAGCGATCGAGCTTGATGCCGATTACCTGCCTGCTTACTCGGCTTACGCGAGTTTGTTGACGAACCAAAACCGCACCGACGAAGCTCTCGCGCAATACAAAAAAGTCATCGAGAAAAAGCCCGCCGCGCAGGTTTACACCATGATCGGTATTCTCGAAGACGGCCGCGGAAACACGGCTGAGGCTGAGGCAAATTACCGCAAGGCTTTGGACATCGCACCCGATTCGGCAATTGCCGCCAACAATCTGGCATGGCTGCTTGCCGATAATTCGGGAAATCTTGACGAGGCTCTGCGGCTTGCAAGCGGCGCGGTCGCCCGTAACCAAAACGTTGCCGAATATTATGACACTCTCGGATGGGTCTATCTCAAGAAAGGCCTGACCTCGCCGGCGGTCGAACAGATGAAGAAAGCGGTCGCTCTCGAAGAGTCGAACGCTAAAAAGAACGGCACGGCGCCAAAACCGGACTATCGCAACCGATTGGCACAGGCAATGGCAAAGGCCGGCAGCAAACCGGCGGCGAGCGTTTAGTGAGTGATTTATGATGCTCGGATTTGTTGAAATTTTCGATCTCGCGGCGTTGGAAACGCTGTTTGTCGGCATACCTGAATCGGTAGGACTGCTTGCATTTGGGATCGGTTTGGTAGGCGTGGCGATACTGATACGCCGGTTCATGGGACGCGGTGAGACAAGCAGCACGGACAGAAGTTAGGAATAAAGGCCTAGATAGCACTTTGTAGAAAAGGAAGTTAAGAGATGAGCGTTGAATTTAGACAAAGAAAGCCAGGGGAACTTTTCGGGATCCTCAAACGCCAAAAATGGCTGATCATACTGCCGATCCTAACCCTGACGGCGGCGATCGGTTACGTTGTTTACCGTTTGCCGAGCATTTACGAATCGACATCGCTATTGACGGTTAAACCGCCAACCATCTCGCAAAATCTTGTCCAATCGCTTTCGTCTGAGGATCTTTCGCAGCGTCTGTCGACCATCAACCAGGAAGTTTTGAGCCGCTCGTCGCTCGAACCGATGGTCCAGAAATACGATCTTTACAAATCCGAACGTGCGAACGGAATGCCAATGGAACTGATCATCGACAAGATGTACAAAAACATCAAGGTCGAGCTCGAAGAGGGCGGAGATCAGAAAGTCGCTGCGTTTCGCATCCGCTACCGTGACCGCGACCCTCAGGGTGCGCGAAACGTAACGGCCGAGCTTGCCAGCAAATATGTCAACGCGCAGGTCAAACAATCGACCGAGATAGCCGAATCGACCAATGAGCTTTTTGACAAGCAAATGATCGAGAAAAAGACCGCTCTCGACGATCTCGAAAAGCAGCGTCTCGACATCATGATGGCAAATGTTGCCACTTTGCCCGAATCTGAACAGGGATTGGTCGCACAGCTTCAGGGCCTGCGTTCGCGTGACGATACGATCAGCAAAGAAAAAGAGATGCTGATGAATGAGAAAGGCCGTCTGAGCGATGCGATCGCGGCGAACAACCGCCAGATGCGTCTGATCGAAGATTTTGGTGAAAAGGAAACACAAACAAGTGCCCGTTCGGCTTCGCAGATCGAAGACACGCCGGCGTACGGCGAATTGATGAAACGCCGTGCCGAGCTCACTTCACAGCTCGACAACTTGTTGAAAGTTTACAAAGAAAAGCATCCGGCGGTCGTTGCCAAACAGAGCGAGATCGCACGTGTCAATGATGAGTTTGAAAACCTGCGAAAGAGCGCTGACAAACGTGTGCAAAACGCGACGCAATCGAGCGGTGTCAAGGTGCAGATGCAGCGTAAGCAGCTCGAATCTGATAACGAACGTATCCAGTCGCAGATCGGCCAGATCGAACAGCAGCTTGGGCAGAAGGACGTTGAGCGTCAGCAAAATGCCGGACAGATCGCGGTGCTTGAGGCACGTATCAATACCATTCCCAACGTCAAGGTCGCCCTCGAGGGCATCAATCAGCGTTACCAGTCGGCAAAGCTGACCTATGACGAGATCGTTAAGAAAAAGAACGATGCAGGAATTATCGTCGGTGTCGAAACAAGCTCGCAGGGCGAGACGATCCGTGTACAGGATCCGGCAAATGTGCCGCAGTCACCGGTCGCACCAAAGCGTTTTATGCTGACGATGGTAGGCACGGGTATCGGATTATTTATCGGATTGCTGATGGCCGCATTTTTTGAAATACCGCGTCTCTTTAAGATTCAGAACATCGAGGATATCAAACATTACACCGGGCTGCCGGTGCTTGCATCGGTGCCGCCGCTGCTTTCGAACGGCGAAAAGACATGGATCAGGCGTTCGGGCTGGCTAAAACTAGCTGCCGGTTTCGCAGCAGCGGTCGGCATCATCCCGCTGATCGTGATGATCTTACAGGTAACACGAGTTTTTGACAGATTGGTTTCATAGAGAAATCAGTGTCAGTAGCCCGCACGTAAGTAAGGGCAAGTGACACATAAGAAAGCCCTTACTTACGTGCGGGCTACGGACAAGAGGTAGTTATGTATAAAGAATTTTTCGGATTAGACGACACACCATTTACATTGACGCCGGACCCGCGATTTATCGTGTTTACGCCGAGCTACAATGAGGTCCTCGCAAGCCTGTATTACGGGCTCGAGAACGCCAAGGGCCTGATCGTGCTCACCGGCGAGGTCGGGACTGGTAAGACGACGGCACTTCGCTGGATCTTGCGTCGGCTCGACGCGAGCGTGCTGGCGGCGTATGTCTTTAACCCGCGTCTTTCGATCGACGAATTCTATCACCACGTCACACAGATGCTCGGCATCAAGGACTGGTCGAACAAGAGCGAACTGCTCACCATCATGGGCAAAGTGCTCGAGGAACGCCATCGCCGCGGTCTTCGAACCGTGATAATCATCGACGAGGCGCACGAGCTGTCTGATTTCGTTCTCGAAGAGATCCGTCTGCTGCTCAATTTTGAGTCGGACAACGCCAAGCATTTGCAGATCGTGCTGACCGGACAGCCGGAGCTGCGGGACAAGCTCAACCAAAAGAATCTGCGTCAGCTCAAACAGCGTGTCGCTTTGCGTTGCAATATGCATGCGTTCCCGAGCGTTGAGGAAGTGGACCGATACATCACCGAGCGGATGATGATCGCCGGTTCGAGCCAGCCAAACGTCTTTACGCCCGGAGCGGTCGATCTGATCTTTCAGTGTTCAGAGGGAATTCCGCGAAACATCAACAACATCTGCGACAACGCGATGCTTGCCGCATATTCGGCCGGCGAACAGCTTATCGGCCGTCAGGTGATCGAAGAGGTCGCCGACAATCTCGATATGTTGCCGAGTCACGACGTCGTTAATGCCGCTGAGGCTTCGCTGGATGTGGTGGACGGTCGCGTGCTGCGTGCCGGAACCCGCGAAGACCTGTGGGAAGGCAAAGAGCGGACCGAAGCAGTGAAGCCGCGTGTATTTGCACAGGAGCTTGAGCACACCAACGGAAATGGCAATGGTAATGGTCACAGCAATGGCAACGGCCATTCTAACGGGAACGGAAATGGTAACGGAAACGGCCACAAGACAAATGGTTCACCCTTTGCTGACATGGATGACATCCATCTTGAGATAGATGATGTCGTCGGAACATTTCGAAAGTTTTAGTCGAAAACGGGCCGGTATGCCACCGCCCGAGTTGAGGAAACGGAGCGATCAAAAAAATGAGTATTTTGAAAGCAATGCAAAAGAAGCGTACCGAGGATCCGAACGGCAGCATACAGCAGTCGGCGGACAGAATAGTCCAGTTTGACCGGACAGCGCGGCGGACAAATATGCCGCCTGACCTGTTGGCAACGGACTTGAAGATCGGTAACCCAGGTTCGGCGTTCATAGGGCAGCCGGATTCTATGAACGGGACGGCACTCCCTGATCTAGGATCGGATTTTACTGCCGGGGCAAAATTGAACGCCGAAAGCTCAACGCGTGTCGTATCGCGCAGTCTGCCTGACTTTGTCAGTTGGACTGTCGATCCGACACGCGTTGAGCCACGTCTTGTTTCCATAACAAATCCCAATTCGAACTATTGCGAAGAGTATCGCAGCCTCCGTACTCACGTTTTGCATAAGAGCCAGCGGCAAAAGCTGCAATCGATCGTGGTCGCAAGCACCAATCCGAGCGAGGGCAAATCCGTCACGGCATTGAATCTCTCGTGGATGCTCGCACAGACCGACGGCGTGAAATGTCTGATCATCGACAGCGATCTGCGTATGCCGAGCCTTGCCGATTATTTGGGTATCGAGACCGATTGCGGCCTTTCGGATGTGCTTGCCGGAACAGCAACGTTGGCCGAATCGATCGTTAGACTCGAACCCGCGGGGCTCCACATTATGCCCGGCGGTGACGCCAGACAGGATGTAGCCGACCTTATTTCGGGGCCTAAATTCAAAGAGATCCTACGCGAAGCACGCGAGATGTTTGACTACATCATCGTCGATGCACCGCCGCTCGGTATCTTTACCGATGCGACCGTGCTGATCAATCAGGCTGACAGTGCGATCATCGTTGTCCGTGCCAACCGCACGCGGTATAGCGTCGTTGACAGGATACTCGAACCGCTGCCAAAGGATCGTATCCTCGGCGTCGTGCTCAATCAAAGCGATGATGTCATGCCGGAAACGCATTATAACTACGGTTATTACAACTACAAACGGCTTGGGGAAAGTGCTACGCCCTAAACGAATAAACGTATTGGCCGCTACGCTTACCGCCCTAAGCCCGGCCTGAGAATTATCATGAGTGCTACACGGTTCAGTCCGAGAATTATTTGGTTGATATTGGCAGATGCCGCCATATTGTATGGCGGTGTGATACTGGCAATGTACCTGCGTCTCGGGTTTTCCGGTTCGGAAAATGAGCTAAACGCAAAGAACGGCTGGTTCAAGATCGGCCTCGCCTCTGCCGTCTGCATCCTCATCCTTTATTTTTACGATCTCTACGATTACGTCGTGATGACCAATCGCCGTGAGCTGCTGCTAAGGCTCGTACAGGCTCTTGGGATCGCGTGGGTTCTGCTCGCGTTACTGTTCTATTTTGTGCCGCCGCTGATGATCGGACGCGGCGTTTCGGTGATCTCGGTGCCACTCGTGCTTAGCTTGCTGCTCGGTTGGAGGATCGGCATCCATCTGCTAACCGGCCACCCCGAGATCGGCGAAAAGATACTGGTCGTCGGTACCGGACAAACCGCACTCGATACTGCCGAAGCCGTGTGGGAACGCCGCGACGCCGGGTATCGCATTGCCGGCTTTATCTCGGAAAACGGTGCCAAACCGATGGATAAGCTTGGCCGATCGATCATTCTCGGCAAAGGGCCGGATCTCGAGGATGTTATTCGCAACGAAAAGATCGATCGCGTCGTGATCGCAGTCCGCGAACGTCGTGGTGCTTTTCCAACAGAGGCTTTGCTCCGGATGAGTCTCGCGGGGGATGTCTCGATCGAAGAATGCACGTCGTTTTTTGAACGCATCACGGGCAAGGTTCATGTCGATATGCTGCGTCCGTCGTGGCTGATATTTGCGGGCCGCCGCCGTGATTCGCCGGTCAAGCTCGTTGTTCGCGAGATGTTTCACCGCGTACTGGCACTTATCGGGCTGGTCGTGTCATTACCGTTCGCGATACTGACCGCGTTACTCATCAAGCTCGAATCTCGCGGGCCGATATTCTATAAACAAGAGCGTGTCGGCAAAAACGGCAGGGTATTCAACGTAATTAAGTTTCGCTCGATGAAAACGGACGCTGAGGCTGACGGTACACCCGTATGGGCGTTGACCAACGATGATCGCGTCACTCGCATCGGCAAGATAATCCGCAAGCTGCGTATCGATGAGGTGCCGCAATTTTGGAATATTTTGAAAGGCGAGATGAATTTTGTTGGCCCGCGTCCAGAACGCCCGCATTTTGTAAAACAGCTCGCAACGGAGATCTCATATTACGAGCATCGCCATCTGGTCGCACCGGGATTGACGGGTTGGGCACAGATCAAATATCCATACGGTGCTTCGGTGAGCGATGCGATACAAAAGCTGCAGTACGATCTGTACTACATAAAAAACCAGAGCCTGACGCTGGATATGGTGATCGTTTTTGAGACGATCAAGACCGTTTTGTTTGGCAAAGGCAGATAAATGTTTTGGCCAAGAAAAACTGGATTGAACGCGGTAATAGACATTTAATTAGGCACGAGGAAGTCGTTATGAAAGCTATTTTAACATTCAAGAACTTTACAGTTGCCGCCCTTGGCATGATCGTATTAACGGCCGCGGGGCTTGCCCAGTCGGTCGATCCGTCGAAAAAAGATGCTAAGAAAGATGGCAAACAACCGGTCGCGGTCGCGCCGATCCCCGCACCAACCGTAACGGACGGCACGGCGGGCGACGATCAGAAATCGCCTGAATCAGAAGCCATATTGCCGTACTACGACAATTATCTTCGCGAATACCGTCTTGGCCCGTCGGATCAGATCTCGGTCGAGGTTTTTGGACAGTGCCCGGATTATTGCAAGACCGGCATCACGATCCCGCCCAATGCGCGTATATCGTATCCGCTGGTTCGCGAAGGCATCCTCGTCGCAGGTAAAACGGTCGAGCAGATCGCTGCTGAGATCACTAAAAAGCTGGACGAATTTATCATCGACCCCAAAGTGACCGTTACGCTTGATAAGGCAAATGCCACGCGTTACAGCGTGATGGGCAATGTTGCCACGCCCGGCGTCCGCGTAATGGATCGCAAGGTCAGCGTTTATGAAGCCGTGCTTGAGGCCGGCGGCGTAACCAAGGAGGGCGACAAGAAAAAAATTGCGGTGGTCAGCTACGGCAAAGACGGCCGGCTTACCAGACGTGTCGTAAGCCTCACCGATATGGAAGCAGGCAAGGCCGATATGGTCTATCTCAGCCCGGGTGATCAGGTATTTGTTGCCGGAAAAGGATTTAGTCTCGCCAAGGCGTTTGACATCATGCTCAAGGCAAGCAGTCTGAGATATATGGTCGGCAGCCCTCTTTAAGAAGTGACGAGGGACAAGTGACAAGTGACGAGTGAGAACCGGATCGGTATGCGAAACATTAAGGTAGCTTCAATTCTAATTACGTTGCTCTTTTGCTTTCAGTCGGCGAGGGCCGAGTGGGTCAAGCAGACGACGAATTCCTTCGCGTGGTTTCATGATGTCTATTTTCTGAACGACACCAAGGGATGGATCGTCGGTGACGACGGCACGATCCTTACTACCGTTGATGGCGGCGCGACGTGGAACAAAGAGCGAAAGATCATGAACGATTCGATCTCGCAGATCCATATGGTCAACGAGACGACGGGCTGGATGCTCTGTCAACGAAACATTTACGCTCGCGGGGCAAATGCTTCGTCGTACATCAGAAAAACGACGGACGGCGGACGTAATTGGGAAAAGTTTGAGTTTCAAGACGGCGGCCGCGAACGCGTGACCAAGCTACTTTTTAACAAAGACGGCTCGGCGACGGCGTTTGGCGAGGGCGGCATCTTTTACAAGCTGCAAGAGGACGGCGTCACCTGGAAAAAGATCCAGACGGCGATACATTTTCTGCTGCTCGACGGTTCGTTTGGCGACACGATGACCGGCGTTATCGTCGGTGCCGGCGGCACGATAATGTTCACCGACGACTCGGGCTTTACATGGGACAAAGCCACCCTGCTTGGCGATACGAACGTAAAATTTAACGGCGTTGCTTTTATCGGCGGCAAAGGCGGTTGGGCGGTCGGCACAGGCGGACGTATATTTCACTCAAACGGCGGCGGTAAACTCTGGCGTCAACAGCAATCGGCCACGGACTCAAATCTAAACGACGTATATTTTGCCAGCGGATCGAGCGGCTGGGCGGTCGGCGACGAAGGCACGATCCTGCGAACGACGGACGGCGGCAACAACTGGTTCGAAATGAACTCAAAAGTCACGCACCGCTTAGAAAAGATCTACTCGACCGGCAACAAGATCTGGGCAGTCGGATTTGGCGGCACAGTGCTCGTCAACGACGGCAAAGCGGCCACACCCGAAACCCGTGAAAAGCCCGTTTTACTAAAGAGGAGTTAGCCATTTCTGTCTGAAGCTTGACAGTCATCGTCTAACTTTGTAGGATTGCAATTCGCTCATTTTTCATTAAATGAGCGAGTTTTTTTGAAAATTAGATCGGGCACACGTACGAAAATATTCTTGTTGACACCAATTTCGGGCACTTATGTCAATTGGTAGACAGCCTCCCTTACAAGGAGGAAGTTAGGGGTTCGAGTCCCTTAGTGCCCACCACTCTTGCGGAGTCGTAGTTCAGTTGGTTAGAACGCCAGCCTGTCACGTTGGAGGTCGCGGGTTCGAGTCCCGTCGGCTCCGCCACTAATATCTTTCCTTTAAGTTGCGTAAGCTCGGTCATGCAACCCTATCGCTTGACTTTGAACCAAAAATCGGTTCAATAGTACATACCATGACGAAAATTCTCGTGCTCACGCTCATTCTTGCGTTTGCTGTGGCAGCGCCGGCCATGGCCCAAAAATCCGCTTATTGTAATTCCGGAGCAGTGCTGGCCCAGATGCCCGAATTAAAACAGGCCGACAACGATCTACAAGGCTTCCAGACCCAGCTGATCAAGAAAAGCGAACAGATGGGGAACGAGTGGAAGGCTAACCTTGCAGAATTCCAACGTAAGGTGGAAGCGGGCCTGATCCCGCCGAAAGACCAGGAAGCCGGGTCAGCCGCACTGCAAACGCAAATGAAAGATATCCAAAAATACGAGGAGGAAGTGAGAAATAAAATAACCGTTAAGCGCGAAGAACTGTATAAGCCGATCCTGGAAAAGGTGAACAAAGCCGTTCGGGACGTCGCTAAGGAACTCGGCTACACCTTGGTCTTCGATACCAGCACCAACGCACTGCTCTATGGCGACGAATCGCTCGACCTCACCGAGCGGGTGAAGATGAAACTGGGCATTAAATAGCTGGCTGACAGTCTTTAGTCAGCTTTTGAGCTTGGCTGCCGTTAGGCCCGAGGGGCAGCCAAACGTAAAGCGTCGGATCCCCCATTTATTCGCAAAAAAAAGAGGTAAGAACATTTGAGTTCTTACCTCTTTTTTGTGATCAGTGGTTGGATATTACGGCTTTAAGATCACCTCGACAGTAAAGGTGTTGTTGCTCTTATCTATATCATCAGCAGTATTATACGGTTTGAGGCTGACGACGATCTTGTTGCTGCCATATTTTATTGGTATGCCGAGGACAAGCGATCGGCTTCGTTCACCTTTTTTGAAACCTAACGAGTTTCCGATGATCTTGCCATTCACAGTCGCGGTCCCATAAGTCGAAAGAGTTCCATTGTCCTGGTTGCGCATAACAAACCAGCCGAGATTAAATTGGCAACCGTCCGGTGTGCAGGACAGAGCGTCTTTGCTGTAAAGTGTCAGAGGCTTGTTAGGGCCCGCAAATGCCCGCGACGCATCGATCTCATAACCATTCTTGCCGTTCTCGTACAGTGCCGGCCTTACTGACTGGTCCAAGAAGACCCCTTTTGGAACGTTTAGGACAGGACCGAAAACTGATGTGATGAGAGCGGGGGTCGGTTCGTCTTTCCAGATGTAAAATGATGGGCCGCCGCTAAAGTATTGCGTGTTCGGCAGGGCTTTCCATTTTTCATATTCGCCGCCCTCAAACCTGATCCTCGGATCATCGTCAACGGCACCTTTGGTTGTAAAATAATGGGCCCCGATACGGTTCTGCCCGCCATCCAGCAATACATACGCAACAATGGGGCTGTCGCTGAAATATGGTTTCCATTTTTTCGGGCTCTTTTTGCTGGTCAAGTTTTTGTACTCTGTTTCAGAGAACGTAAATAGAACGCGGGCCGGCGATCCGCCCAGTTCCGTTAGGATCAGGCCGTAAAGTGCCGTCGTGCCCGCACGTTGCTCGGCGTACGCATAACCCAGTTGTTGGACGATCCAGCCGCCCTTCGCCGCCTTGTCATCCATGACCTTTCGCTGTGAATTTTTTAGGGCGTAAACTTCTCGCCCCGTCTTTTCAGAAACGTATCTGAATAAAGACTTTTCGCCCTGTGCTATTAAAAAACTACAAAAGAAAACGGTCGCAAAGGCGGCCGCAAAGGGCAGGCGTAGATATTTCGAAATATCCACGAGTTTTAATGCTGGTCTCATCTAAATCTCCTTTTTTGTTTGTTTAGTTTGTTCCGTTAAATGGTGTAGGTAGGATACAAAATTTTCCCCGCGTTGAAAATCTGCAGCCTTGATTTGAGGCAAAAAATGACAAGGCGGTTGCCCGTATTTAGAACTTGCTTCCAAGGGCAAGCTATTCTGAATCCAAAGTCGATCCATAGACGAAACCTATTACGTAGCAACCATTTAGCGAGTGTACGCAAACGTCCGTTCGGGACGTGACCGAAAGATACATAGCGGCGGGGTGCTTATTAATACTTAACAAACTTTGGGGAGAACGAAATGAAACTGACTTTAATAACAATTATTCTTGGAACGATGGCTATGTTGGTCGGATGCGGAGCACCGGCGTCTAACACTGCGGCAAACAACAGCAATACATCGAAAATGGCACCTGCCAACAACGCGATGGCTAATAACGCGGCGGCAAATACGGCAACTGCGCCGGCCGGGGACGGCAATCCGATGGTTGGCGGAGCACCGATGCTCAAGACCAAAGATATCATCGACAACGCTGTGAATTCGAAAGACCACACGACACTCGTCGCGGCCGTTAAGGCTGCCGGCTTGGTCGACACGCTGAAAGGTGCAGGTCCGTTCACCGTATTTGCACCGGTCAACGCTGCTTTCGACAAACTGCCTAAGGGAACTGTTGATACGCTACTCAAGCCTGAAAGCAAAAAGGCACTGACAGGCATCTTGACCTATCACGTTGTTGCGGGCAAAATGGATGCCGCGGCGATCGCCAAAGGCATCGAAGAAGGCAAAGGTAAATTTGTCATGAAAACCGTCGCCGGCGGCACTCTGACCGCTACTCTCGAAGGCAAAGATGTGATCATCACCGACGAAAAGGGCGGCAAATCAAAAGTGACGACCGCCGACGTTATCCAGTCAAACGGCGTCATCCACGTTGTTGACAGCGTTTTGATGCCTAAGTAGTCTAGATTTCTGCTAGGGCAAAACAAGAAAGGTGTGGGTACTCTCCTGTCCCCGCACCTTTTTTATTTGCGACAAAATGCACATAGAATACATACATCAAAAAGAGGCCTGGACGTTACGTCCTAGCCTCTTCTTTTAGTTCACAAAGCTGGCTTCGTATAAGCTCAGCATCCTTCCGCTAGCTAAGATCGTTTACTTTCCAAAATCAAAGGTTAGCACGCCGGCAACCTTTACCGGCTTTCCATCTATTAGCGGCGGGTGAAAGCGGGCCTTGCGGGCAGCCGCACCGGCTGCGGACCAGAGTGATTGGGGGCCGCTAACCACGCTTGATGCCGCGACCTCGCCTTTTTCATTGACCACAATTTCGACCGTAACGGTACCCTTTTCCTTAGAGTCTGCGGGATATTCGGGTTTTGGGACACTGATCGCGATATCGTTCAACACGCCGCCGAGTATGGTGCCCTCGGTTGGGGTGATCGACTTTAAAGCCGGGCCATCGGCGGGTTTTATTTCCTTTCCGGCGGCTTTGGTTTCAGAAGGCTTTGGTGCCGACTCCGTTGGTTTTACTTCGATGGTCGTGTTAGCCGGGGTCGATTTCGGATTAGAATTAGCAACGTCAGTCTTGCCGCATCCATAGCCCGCGAGGGTGCAAACGATACACAATAGCCAATATCCAACGCTCGTGAGAAACCCTCTAGATGTCGATCTTCCGATAAATGTCATTTTCTATTCTCCTGAACTGGTCATACGGCAATGCAAAAATAACATTCGAAACTCAGGACGTGCAAGTATTTGGAGCAGACACGAGCAAAGGGCGGTATGAAATTACTTCCATACCGCCCTATTAAACTATTAAAACTTAGTGGTTTCTTACCCTTTCCTTAGCTCTGTCAAAACCTGCTTAGCCACTGCCTTGAGCGTGTCGAAAACGCCGGTGCCGTTGGTGGCGACGGCTTCGAAAACGGGTTCGCCTTTTTTGAGCAGCTCGTTTGAAAGCTCTTCGATAGGAGTGACGTTTGGCAGGTCGCGTTTGTTGAGCTGCAAAACGTAGGGGATCTGTGCGAGGTCGTAGCCCTGCGTACCCAGATTTTCCTCAAGGTTATAGAGCGATTCTATATTGGCGTCCATACGCTCTTCTTGGCTGTCGGCGACAAAGACGACGCCGTCAACGCCCTTGAGGATCAGCTTTCGCGAAGCGTCGTAATAGACCTGTCCCGGCACCGTGTAGAGGTGAAACCGCGTCTTAAATCCGCGGACCGTGCCAAGTTCGAGCGGCATAAAGTCAAAGAACAGGGTTCTGTCCGTCTCGGTCGCGAGCGAAATTAGCTTGCCCTTAGCCTGCGGAGCCGTCGAATCGTAGATATATTGCAGATTGGTCGTCTTGCCGCATAGGCCCGGACCGTAATAAACGATCTTGCAATTGATCTCTCGCGATGCGTAGTTGATAAATGTCATGATATTAGCTAAATAAACTGTCAATATCCTCGTCGGTTATCTCGCTAAAGAACGAGTTTTGGTTGACGCGGAAATTATCAGAATCGGTTTTGGCTTCGTCGAGGATATTTGCAACCTCAAAACTGCCGCGTTTTGAACGGATCTTAACCAGCGAAAGCGTCGAGCGTTCGTCAAAAACGACCACCAGCAATGCACGGCCGATGATGCTGATGTAGATGCTCTCATGTTCGCCCTCGTGGACGACGCACGGGAAAACGTCTTCGCCGATGAGCTTTGCCATGCTGTTGGTCGCAGCGACATTGCCCGCGGCCAGGCTCGAAAAACTTGTTGTGTCCATGTCGCCGATCTCACCATGAAAAGCGATCGGCTGGCCGTCGCGGTCGATCAAAAACACCACGCGGGCCGCACACTCGACGCAGAGCCGCGCCAAGACGCTCTTGAGCCTCTCAAACTGATGTTCTTGCAAAATAAAAGGCGTATCAGCCATTAGATGTTCTCGTTCGGGATAGCCGACTAGGGCTTATGTGTTCGATGGTGAATTGTATTGGCAACAAGCGGCCAGAAAAGCCGCAAAACTAAATTTAACATAATCAATGAAGTAACGACAAGCGTTTTTTGGGAAAATGGTAAGATTTCTCGGGCCTGGCTGGCGAAAGGAAATCTATTGTCGCGAGATATACAAAAATGCTAGAATCTAGCCAGTCGGCAAGCGCTCGCCGACGGCATTTGCGGGTTTAGCAGTGCCGATCCATCCTTATACAACCTCCGTTAAGAACCCACCCGCAGACGCAGGCGGTTCTGACCTTACATGAAGCACCATCTCTTTTCTGACATCTCAGCAGGGGTGAATTTCGTCGCCATCGGCGGCGGAAACGGCCTTTCGACGCTGCTTTCGGGGCTCAAGCGTTTTGTCCACGCGCGTGAGACGGAACCTGTCTGGCTCGAAAATCTTTCGGCGATCGTTGCGGTGACGGACGATGGCGGCAGCTCAGGGCGGCTGCGTGACGAGCTGCAAATGCTGCCGCCGGGTGACATTCGCAATTGCATGGTCGCGTTGTCGGAGGATTCGCAATTGCTGTCAAAACTGTTTCGCCACCGCTTTCGCGGCGATGGTGATCTGGGCGGGCATATATTTGGCAATCTCTTTCTGGCGGCACTGACCGAGATAACCGGCGATTTTGCCGAGGCGGTAAAACTGAGCAGCGAAATTTTGGCGAGTAAAGGGCATATCTATCCGGCGACGGTCGCTGACGTGCGGCTGGCGGCGGAGTTGACTGACGGCACCGTTGTGCAGGGCGAGACCAATATTTCGCATGTCGGCCACATGATCAAACGACTCAGGCTCGAACCACCTGATTGCCAGCCGATGCCCGAAACTCTCGCGGCCATTGCTGCCGCTAACGTCATAACCGTTGGGCCGGGCTCGCTTTACACGAGCCTGCTGCCGCCGATCCTCGTTGCAGGTGTCGCTGATGCGATCGCTCGATCGAGTGCGGTCAAGATATTTGTATGCAATTTGATGACGCAGCCGGGCGAAACTGACGGGCTGTCGGCGCGTCGTCACCTTGAGATCGTGCGGGAATATGCTCCGCAGATCGATTTTGATTATGTCGTCGTCAACGACCATCCGATCAGCCCCGTTCAGGCCGAAAAGTACACCGATATGGGCGCCGAACAGATCGGCGTTCACGGTTCGATCTCGCCTGAGACCATCGAGGGGGCCGAGATCGTTTATGGTAATCTATTGGACGACGGCGAGATGGTCCGCCACCATCCTGAAAAGCTGGCCCAAGTGACGCTTTTGTGTGCATTGCAAACCAAAGAAATGGCGGTTGGGTGATCCAAAAGGTTTATTCGAACAGGATGTACAGGATCGACAGGATTTTTTGCGACGTCAATAACAAAATGAATTTATCCTGCTTATCCTGCTTATCCTGCTTATCCTGTTAAATTTTTGATGGCTAATAATGAACTCGACATTTTGATCATGGCTGCCGGGCTCGGCACGCGGATGAAGTCTAACATTGCCAAGGTCCTGCACCGGCTCGACGGGCGGCCGCTGATCAACCATGTCTGCGAGACGTCGCTCGCCTTGCGGCCGAGTAGCATAAATGTGATCGTCGGGCATCAGGCCGATGATGTGAAGCGTGCGGTCATTACAGAATTGGGCGACGCAAAATTTGCATTTCCGGTCCAAAAGCAACAACTCGGAACCGGCGATGCTGTTAACGCGGCTAAGAAACTGCTGAAAGATCGCGATTCCGTTTTGCTTGTGCTTTCGGGTGATGTGCCGATGATATCGGGCAAGACTTTAAAAGCTCTGATCTCTAAGCATCGCCGTTCAAAGGCGGCTTGTACTATCTTAACGGTCGAGCTTGAAGATCCGACGGGATATGGAAGGGTCATTCGCGAAGGCTCGGACTTTTCGCGAATTGTCGAGCAAAAAGACGCGAGCGACGAGGAAAAACAATGCCCTGAGATCAACTCCGGCATCTACTGTTTCGAAACAAAAAAGCTGTTTCTGGCACTCGCCAAGGTCGGGAATGCTAACGCCCAGGGCGAATATTATCTGACCGATGTGCCGACGATCTTAAAGAAAAAGGGCGATAAGGTTGCGCTGTTTCTGCACGAGGACAAGCACGAGATCGAGGGCATAAATGACCGCCGCCAGCTTGCCGCAATGGAAGCCGAACTGCGAGACCGCACCATTACGCGGCTGATGCTCGAAAGCGGCGTTTCGTTTATCGATCCGGCGTCGGCGTATGTTTCGGCCCAGGCAAAGATCGGACGCGACACGGTTATTTATCAAAATGTAACTATTGAGGGCAAGAGCGTTATCGGCGAAGGCTGCACGATACGCCCGGGGACGCGGATCGTAAATTCGACGCTGCGTGACGGCGTTGAGATACGCGATAATTGTTTTATCACCGATTCCGAGATCGGAAATGGGTGCGCGGTTGGACCGATGGCACACCTTCGCGGGCATGCTGTGATGGAGGACGGTTCTAAGATAGGGAATTTTGTCGAACTAAAGAAAACGCGGCTTGGCAAAAAGTCCAAGGCCAGCCACCTAACCTATCTCGGCGACGCGACCATCGGTGAAAACACCAATATTGGAGCCGGCACGATCACCTGCAACTACGACGGCAAAAACAAACACGAGACTCACATCGGCAACAACGTCAAGATCGGTTCGGACACAATGCTCGTCGCCCCGATCACCGTCGGCGATGGAGCCGTAACAGGAGCGGGAAGTGTCGTTACCAAAGATATCAAGCCAAATAAATTGGCCGTCGGAGCACCTGCTAGGTCTATAAGAGATCTCAGTGATAAATAACTATTCACTGTTCACTATTACCTATTCACTAAAACCTTATGTGCGGAATTGTCGGATACGTTGGAAATAAACAAGTTGTGCCGTTGATCATTGACGGCCTTAGGAAACTCGAGTATCGCGGGTATGACTCGGCGGGGATCGCGGTTGTGGATGACGATCATCATTTGTCACTGCGCCGTGCTGAGGGCAAGCTGCGAAATCTTGAGGAAGCGATCAGGTTGAATCCGCTTGACGGAAATTACGGCATCGGGCATACGCGCTGGGCGACGCACGGGCGTCCGACTGAGGAGAATGCGCACCCGCATCGCGACCAGTCCGGCAAGGTCGTTGTTGTTCACAATGGCATTATCGAAAATTATCTGACGCTCAAAGAGCGTTTGCAGGCGATCGGGCATACATTTAACACCGAGACCGACACCGAGGTCGTCGCTCACCTGATCGGGCATTACATCGATACCGAAGGGCTGTCGCTTGAGCTGGCGGTGCGAAAGACCGTTAAGGAACTAAAAGGCATTTTTGCCCTGTCGATCATCTCGGTTGATGAGCCGGATATGATCGTCTCGGTCCGCGAAGGCCCGCCCGTTGTGATCGGCCTTGGCGACGGTGAGTTTTTTGTCGCGTCTGATATTCCGCCGATCCTTGCTCACACGCGCGATGTATTTTTCCTTGGCGACAGGGAAATGGCGATCCTTACCAAAGATTCGGTCCGCGTCACGGATTTTGACGGCAACGCTGTCGAGCCGGAGCAGCAGCGGATCACCTGGGACCCGATCCAGGCGGAAAAGGGCGGCTTTAAACACTTTATGCTCAAGGAGATATACGAGCAGCCGCGTGCCGTCCGCGATACCTCGCAAGGGCGTGTGTCGCTGGATAACGGCAAGGTATATCTCGACCCGATGGATATTTCCGATGACGATCTGCGTGCGGTAACGTCGGTCAAGATCGCCGCCTGCGGGACGTCTTGGCACGCGGGACTTGCGGGTAAATACATGATCGAGTCGCTCGCCCGTGTGCCGGTCGAGGTCGATTACGCTTCGGAGTTTCGTTATCGCGAACCTGTATTGAGCGAAACAGATCTTATTATCGTCATCTCACAATCCGGTGAGACAGCCGATACGATCGCCGCAATGCGCGAGGCGAAACAGGCCGGTTGCAAGATCCTGGCGATCTGCAACGTGCAGGGTTCGATGATCACGCGTGAGGCCGACGGCACGATATTGACGCACGCCGGGCCGGAGATCGGCGTGGCTTCGACCAAAGCTTTTACCGCGCAGATGGTCGCTCTGTATCTGTTTGCGATGTACCTTGGCGAAGTGCGCGGCACGATCGATGAGACACGAGCGAAAAAACTCGCTCAGGATCTCGCCGAGCTGCCGCTCAAGATCGAACAGCTTCTTAATGACGCGGATTCGATCGAAGAGCTATCGAAAGAGTTTTTCCGCGTACAGGATTTCTTGTATCTCGGACGAGGCATCAATTTCCCGGTCGCACTCGAAGGTGCGTTAAAGCTCAAAGAGATCAGTTACATACACGCCGAGGGCTATCCGGCGGGTGAGATGAAACACGGCCCGAACGCCCTTATCGATGAAAAACTGCCCGTCGTTGTCATCAACACAAAAGAGGACGGCAATGCCAACAGTGTGCTGCGTTACGAAAAAACTCATTCGAACATCGTCGAGGTAAAGAGCCGCGACGGCATCATCATCTCGGTACTGACCGAGGGCGATACGATGAGCAGCAAAGTTTCGAGCCATGTCATCGAGATACCTGAAACGAGCGATCTGCTAGGCCCGATCCTCTCGATCGTGCCGCTACAATTGCTCTCTTATCACATCGCGGTTCGTCGCGGCTGCGATGTCGATCAGCCAAGAAATCTGGCGAAATCGGTAACTGTGGAATAAACGCTTGCTCGCATGTTTAGGAAAAAGGCACGAAACGAAGCTCGTTTCGTGCCTTTTTGTATTTTTGCCGGACGCAGGCGTTAAACTCCGCCGACGGGATCAGCTATGAATAGTGCCCGAACCGTTATAGCGGTCGGGATTGCGGTGTGTTGAAACGAACATCGTCTCGGTCGGAACTTTATTGAATTCCGGTTTGCTCCAAACCTGTCCCCAGTGCAGTATAGGTGAGACTATTGTTTCGACTTCGGCCTCCTTATCTGGATTCTTTCTCGATCTAAAGGTCTCCTTCGTGAGAACGCGATCGGGGTGTTCGCTCCCCGGACGGAGGTTCACGGCATCCCGGATCAGAAGCGGGTGGGACAACGGTCCGAAGATGAAAAAATACTAGGAAATTAAGGAAAACAAATGAGACAAAAACTGACCATATTGATACTACTGTCTTTACTTGCTTTGGCGGGTTGCGGCGGTTCGGGAACGGACAAAGCAAAGGAACTGGAACTGAAGGAAAAGGAGTTGGCTCTTAAAGAAAAAGAGCTGGAATTAAACAAAAAAAATCCTAAAGCAGATGATTCTGATAAAACCGAAAAACCAGAAAAAACTGAAACGACGAAACCTCTGAAAAAGGTCGAACCACCGACCGGTGCGACCGTCGCCATAGTCAATGCGAGTGATGTCGTCGTGCGTGCTCAACCGAGTCTTACCGCCAAAAAAGTCGCCTCACTCGGAAAAGGTCAAAAAGTTTATGTAATCGGAGAATCCGACAACCACGTAGTTTGGAAACAAGAGATGTACACCATGAAAAACGTCCAGTTGGAAAATGGTCAGACGGGGTGGGTCTTAAATCTATTTATTGATGAGACCTAAAAGGTAAGGACCACGCTCTGCTGAAAATTCAATACGCGCACTCAGGCAATCAAGGAGATAATCATGTCCGATTCAAAGGAATTAGAGTTAAAGGAAAGGGAGTTGGCTCTGAAAGAAAAAGAGCTGGGATTAAAGGTAAACGGATCGAAGGGGTCTTCGAAATGGAAACTGATATTCACCGTTCTGATAGTCCTGTTGTTGCTTTCTGCAGTAGGATTTTTGGGAGCTGATAAATTAAAACAATTAGGTTATTTGGGAACTGGCAATTCAAAGGAATTAGAGTTAAAGGAAAAGGAGTTGGCTCTTAAGGAAAAGGAGCTGGACTTAAAACAAAGATCATCGAAGGAAAGTGATCCCGGTAAACCAGGTCCAAAAGCAGAAGATTCACCCCTAAAAGCGGAAAAGACATCACTTAATAATCTGGTTTATTCAGAGTTAGGTATGCGGAATGTGTATGATCGACGGGTCGATTCCTGGAATGATGTACAGGCGTATGTATTTAGTGCTCGATACAAAGATGCTTCAACCGTTGAAGTGATGGTAAATAAAGAATTTGGAAGTATCGCGGCAGCTGAAAAAGAAGCAAGATTCTATTCAGAAAATATAGGAAAGCTGCCCGCTGCATTAAGACGATACTTAAAGACTATTACAATCCACAAAGGTACCGAAGTATTTGGTGGAGGCAATTTCGGTGTGGATATTTATACAGGCGAAGGTGCTGAACTCATTAAGAATGGCGATCTTGAAAATGTGCTCGTAGGATGCCTGCAGACGTTGCGGCCTTGAATTGAAAGAGTCTGAATATGCCTCGTTGTGCGCGGGTCTTCGGATTGCTTGTGCCGGAGGCTTCCACGATCGTGCCTTTGCAATTGCTCTCGTATCATATTGCCGTGAGACGCGGATGTGATGTCGATCAGCCTAGGAATTTGGCGAAGTCGGTTACGGTCGAATAGCTCAGGTTTGACACGAAACGCAAACGTGCGGTAGCATCCGATAAATTTCAAAACGAAATAAGGAGGAAGCGGCCGCACTTGCCCTTCACTATTCAAGCTATGAAGCTGGGACGCATTGTCGGAATTGTAGTACTGGTAATAGTGCTATTGGTGATCGTAAGATCGGTGCCCACGTTGACAATACCGGGCCGCTCGTCAGGGTTCCGAATGGTGTTGTCCGCATTGATCCCTCTCGCATATTTCGCGTATTACAGGGCCGGTGCGATCGGTTTCGGGGTTGCACCGATGATGCTCGGCATCTTCATGATCCCGCTCTGGTTGCTGTGGGTTTTTGCCGCGGAACGTACAGGGCTGGGTATTTTGGCCCTCGCCGTTTTGGTGTTCATTTTCCCGCTAGTGCTTGTGATAATGGCGTTGCGCGCAAAAGAGGTCGCCATGTGGGCCCGGCTTGTGCCGCTGACCATTCCGGTTTTGCTGTTAGCAGCTACGCAGATCGTCGGTCCGGGCTCGGAAACGGCCTTGGTCGCCTTTACGTCAGTTGGTTTGGGTTTACTGGGCTTGGTGGCGGTGATCGGCACACAGGGTTCGCAGCATCCGCCTCCCGTCACTACTGAAGAGCATACTTTATGAAAGCAATCGTCGTACATGAATTTGGCCCGCCGGATGCGATGAAGGTCGAGGATGTTCCAACACCTGAGCCCCAGGGGACGCAGGTGCTTGTTCGCATTCATGCTGCCGGGGTTAATCCGGTTGACACGTATTTACGGACGGGGATCCATGCTCATGCTCCGAAATTGCCGTACACGCCGGGCAAGGACGCCGCCGGAGTTGTTGAATCGGTCGGCGATTCTGTTACGAAATGGAAAGCGGGCGACCGTGTTTACACCGCAAACTCGATCAGCGGGACGTATGCCGAATATTCACTCGTCAATGAGATTGACCTTGGTAGTCTGCCGGATAGTGTTTCGTTTGAGCAGGGAGCCGGGGTCTGGACGCCGTATGCGACGAGCTATCGGGCTTTGTTTCAAAAGGCTAGGGCGGTAAGCGGCGAAACGGTTTTGATTCACGGAGCGTCGGGCGGTGTCGGTATTGCGGCGGTGCAGTGGGCAAAGAATGCGGGGCTGAAAGTTTTTGGTACGGCAAGCTCGAGCGAAGGCAAAACGCTTGTCGCCAATTGCGGTGCCGATGCCGTGTTTGACCATTCGCAAGAAGATTATATGGATGAGATCGCGAGTGCTGCGGGCGGGCACGGCGTCGATGTGATTATCGAAATGCTTGCGAACGCCAATCTCGAACACGATTTCCAAGTGCTCGGTATGTTTGGCCGTATTACGGTTGTCGGAAACCGCGGCAGCCTCGAGTTTACCCCGCGTCTTGCGATGACCAAAGACGCGACGATCTATGGCATGTCGCTATTCAACTCGCCGCAGTCCGCCCGGGACGAAATACACGCTGCGATCTTTGAAGGATTGAGCGGCGGATATCTAAAACCGATCATTTCACACACTTTCCCTCTGTCCGAAGCCGCCGCCAGCCACACGCAAGTCATCGAGAGCAAATCTGCCGGTAAGATCGTGCTGAACCCCTAGACACTGACGCCCTTAAAACTATCTAGCGCTTCAAACACTTGCAGAGCATACTTAACATTGCCGAACGGAGCGGAAACCTGCACGCCTTGGATCACGTCTTTTACTTCGCTTAGAGACTCGCGGGCGATGCGGATGCCTTCGTCGCGGCCGGCTTCTTTGCTGATGTCGGACGCGGCACGCATGCGTTCGAGAATCTCGGGCGTGACGTTAACGCCGGGGACCTCGTTGTGCATAAATTCGGCGTTGCGGTACGAGATCAGCGGCCAGATGCCGGCGACGATAGGGATGCGGACATGTTCGATCAGATCGAGAAAACGTTTTAGCTGCTCGGTGTCAAAGACAGGTTGGGTGATGGCGTATTCGGCACCGGCTTCGACTTTCCATTCGAAACGGCGGATCTCTTCTTCCATATTGACCGCACCCGGATTGACGCCGACGCCGATCGAGAACGCGGTCGGTTTGCCGATCGGGTTGTTGCCGAGATCGAGGCCGTGGTTGAGTTTGTTGACCATGTTGGTCAGGCCGATGGCGTCGATGTCGAAAACGGCGGTCGCGTCTGGGTACGGCCCCATCTTTGGCGGATCGCCTGTTATCAGCAGCAAATTGTGCAGCCCCAACGCCGACGCTCCGAGCAGGTCGGACATCATGCCGAGCAGATTGCGGTCGCGGCAGCAGTAATGCAGCACGGCCTCGATGCCGATCTCGCGTTCGACGAGGACGGCGGTCGCCTGGGCGGACATACGCGTCTGGGCACGAGGGCCGTCGGGGATATTTACGCCGTCAACGCCGGCGTCTTTGAGCAGGCGAATGCTGTCGAGCGTCTTTTCAGCGTCGCAGCCTTTTGGCGGCAGGACCTCGACCGATGTGACGAACTCGCCGCGGGCGATCTTTGCCGACCAGCGGGAACGGTCAACGGGGTTTACGACTTGCACGTCGTCGGGTTTTAGCTCGGCGACGGTCGCGGGCTGGGCGTGAAATGACGCCGCTGAAACGCGCGGGCTGACCGAGCGGATCGATTCGGAGATGAGCTTGATGTGCGTCGGCGTCGTGCCGCAGCATCCGCCGACAAATTTCGCACCGGCTTGGACAAACCTTCGCGAATACTCCGCCATATACTCCGGCGAGCCCATGTAAAATTGCCGCCCCTGCACGTCACGCGGCAGGCCGGCGTTTGGCTGAGCCGAGAGCGGTTTGTTGGTCACGGCACGCATTTTTTCGAGGGCGTTGAGGACGTGGTTTGGGCCCATGCCGCAGTTGAGGCCGATGACATCGACATCGAGTTTGTCGAGAGCAGCGGTGAATGCTTCTGGCGTGGTGCCAAATGTCGTTTTGCCGTCCATCTGAATGGCAAACTGAGCGACGATCGGCAGGTCTGACAATTCGCGGACGGCTTTGATCGCTTGTTCGATGAGCGGCAGCTCGGAAAAAGTTTCGAGGATAAACAGGTCAACGCCGCCCTCAAGCAAAGCCTCGACCTGTTCGCGGTACATCTCCTTTGCTTCGTCAAAAGATGTGGGTCCGAACGGCTCCAAACGCAGTCCCAACGGGCCGATAGCTCCGGCGACATACACTTTGTTACCCGCAGCCTCGCGAGCAATGTGGACGGCGGCGATGTTGATCTCTTTTAGTTTTGATTCGAGTCCGTACGACTGCAAATGATGACGCGTCGCACCAAATGAGTTGGTCTCGATAATGTCAGCACCGGCGGCGATGTATTCCTCGTGCACTTCGCGGACGAGATCGGGGTTGGTGATATTTAGCTCGTCGTAAGAGCGATTAATGTAGATGCCCTTAAAATAAAGCCGCGTCCCGACCGCCCCGTCGAAAACATAGACGCTGTCGCTGGCTAAAAGATCTCTAAAGTTTTTCATAAGAATTTATCCACAGATAAACACAGATGAACACAGATCAGGAATGATCTATCATCTTCTTTGCTTTATCTGTGTCTATCTGTGTTCATCTGTGGACCACAAACAAAAAGTCTCGCTAAAACAGCGAGACTTTTTCGAAATCGATTTGTCCACAAGCTGTTTAGCGTTTTATTTTACGTGGCCGCAAGTCGCATAACTCACCACGGTATAAAATCGATGATGTCCCTTTTGTGTAAAGGTGTCAAGTATCAACCGGCCTAGCTCGATTTCTTCATTTTGCCGAAAAAGGCGTAATCAGCTTTCGAACCCTTTACCGCCAGCCGCCAATGGGTGAAATCTTCGGCGTTGTCGCAGTTGTTGCCACGACCCTGAAAGATAAGTGTGTATTTTGTCGGCTTTACGATACCGCTTTTGAATACTCCGCTGCCGCTCCCAACGACGCCCTCAAACACGAACTCCTTGTAAATGACCGGATCGCCTTCTTCTTTGTCGTGAATGTCGATCTTTTTAGTGGTCAGCTTTGCCGGACGCGGCAAGGTCAGCGTTCCCGTTTTTCCAGAGGCCGATTTGATCGTGATCTTCCAGGTGTTGTTGGTAAACGCGTCAACCAGGCTTAAATTTTCCCATCCGAGATCGCCGAGGCCCTTCATGTCATCTTCGCCATCGGTCATGAAGATCTCGACACCGGTGTCCATGTGCATGTCCTTCAAAAGGTCCAACGTATACGCTTCGGGTGCTCCGGTCGTCACCCAATATTGTCCTTTGTCGGCACAGCAAGCGCACGCGAAAGAAATGGTTGAAGCCGCAAGCATGATCGCGACCGTAAATAGAGCCATCAAAGATCTGTTTTTGTTCATATATTTGTTGAGAATTCTCACGTTCAAAGATGCTGTGGTTATCTGCACAGGTTGCACCTTTATTTTCGCTGGCATTTACGGCAAAAATAAGTCGAACGACCACCTTGTTTTAACCTAACGATGGGGGTATTGCAATTACGGCACGGCTCTTTCTCGCGGTCATAGACCATCCATTCGGTGCCGCCCGCACTGAAATAACCGCCTTCGAGGTCTTCGGGGTTGACCGGTAAGCCCTGGGCGTGGGCGATGGCGATACGCAAAACGTCGCGGATGGCCGCGTAAAGCAGCGGTACCTTTTTTGCCGCTACTTTATTAGCCGCGATAGCCGGATGGACACCGGCGGCAAACATCGCTTCGGCGGCGTAGATATTTCCAAGCCCGCAGACCTTGGTCTGATCGAGCAGAAATTCTTTCAGGCTGCGTTTTGATGTCTTTAAGATGGCTTTCAAATAATCAACAGAAAATTCATCCGAAAAAGGTTCGGGGGCAAGCTTTTGCAGCTCTTTTGCTTCATGCAATTTTGGTGTCTTGACCAATTTCATCAAGCCAAAATGCCGCTGATCGTCAAAAACGAGCCGTT
>JBEBGA010000485.1:0-1922 GCA_040081695.1 Pyrinomonadaceae bacterium | reverse complement strand
GACCTGATGATCAGGTGAAGTTTCGCTGACTAGCCGCGTGAGCTTGCGTGTGCTCGCGATGTCTTCGCCGTTGAACCGCACGATCACATCGCCGGCCTTGATCCCAGCCGCAGCCGCAGGCGAGCCTTCCATGACTTTATCGACCGCAACTCCGCGAACTTCACGCAAGCCAAACTTGGCGAAATTTTCCTTCGTAACCTCGATGCTCTGTACGCCGAGATAGCCGCCGTCGCCGTCAAATGAGAATGCAAAAGTCTGCGGAGCCTTGGGTGCGTCCTTTTTCGCGTCCGGCGTCTGGCCTATCGCGAGTACAAAAGATGAGGTAACGATCAAAATCGAACTCAATGATCTTGTGAGCATAAATACTGCCTCCAAAAAAAAGAATTTACACGTCTTTATGACGTAATTTTATACGCACTGGTTACAAATTTGGTTGCGATTTTGGCTGCGATGGTTGCCTCGCGGGGTTCAGCCTCTGGCGAGTTTCGAGAGACGTTCGACCGCCGCTTCGAGCGTCTCGTCTTTTTTGCAGAAACAAAACCGCACCATCTGCGAGCCGACAGAATTATCACGATAAAATGATGAACCCGGCACGACTGCGACGCCGATCTCGCGGATGAGGTGTTTTGTAAATTCGATATCGTTTGCGAAGCCAAAATCCGAGATGTCACACATCACGTAATACGCGCCCTCGGGCGTGTCGCACTTGAAACCCGCATTTTGCAAAGCGGGAACGATGAAGTCGCGTTTTCGTTGATATTCGATCTGTAGTTCGTCGTAATAGCTCGGCGGCAATCTCATCGCATATGCACCGGCGTGCTGTAGCGGATTTGCCGCTCCGACAGTGAGAAAATCGTGAACTTTGCGGATCGCGGATGTGATATCCGGCGGAGCGATGCAGTAACCGACTCGCCAGCCGGTGACGGAATAGGTTTTTGAGAGCGAATTTACGACTACGGTGCGTTCACGCATGCCCTCGATATTTGCCATGCAAACATGAGCGGTGGTCGGTGGTCGGTGGTCAGTGGACAGATCAGATAGGGAATCTGAAATCTGAAATCTGGGATCATAAATAATGTGCTCGTAGATCTCGTCGGTAAAGCACAGCGCGTCAAACTCTTTGCAGAGGTCGGCGATGAATTCGAGCTCGTCTTTTGTATATACCTTTCCCGTCGGATTGTTCGGATTACATATGATGATCGCCTTGGTCTTCTTGTTAAAGGCGGCGCGCAATTCTTCGCGATCGAATACAAAACCATTGTCGGTACGATAAAGCGGCACATGCCTCGGCGTCGCATCGCTGAGTATTGCGTCCGGCGCGTAGTTTTCGTAGAAAGGCTCGAAAACGATAACTTCGTCGGTCGGGTCGACCGTCGCCAACATCGCTGCGATCATTCCTTCTGTCGAGCCACACGTGACCGTAATCTCGGCTTCCGGATCAAGATCTAGCCTCTGGAACCACATCGTCTTTTTAGCGATCGCATCGCGAAAGCTCTTTACGCCCCACGTGACAGCGTACTGATTATGATCATCGAGGATCGCCTCGACCGCCTTCTGCTTTATATCTTCAGGTGCCGCCCAGTCGGGAAAGCCCTGGCCAAGATTGACCGCACCATATTTCACCGCCTCACGAGACATCTCGCGGATGACTGATTCTGTAAACGACGATGCTTTCCGCGATATCCTATCCCTTCCAATTCTAGACCGTTCGTAACTATTATTCATTCTCTAACCACTCGACATCGCTTTTATCCTTTGGCCGATCTGTCGCTTTTTTATTTCTAATCAAGAGTTCCTTGCCTATGACCGGAATAGCGATTCCAACGATCTCAACGAAGCCTCTATTTAGCGACGCCTCTTCAAAATCTACACCTGAAATCTTGTTAATGATGTCGATCCGGCCTGGCTCCACACCCATCTGA
>JBEBGA010000134.1:0-7636 GCA_040081695.1 Pyrinomonadaceae bacterium | reverse complement strand
ATTGAATATCTTTGCCGGATTGGCTGAGCACAGCTCGACCAGCCGGACGAGGTCTATGACGCCTTTGTGGACAAGCTCGTTGCACGCTAAACCGATGGCGGTTTCGAGGCCTGTGATGCCAAACGGGGCACGGTCGTATTCGAGAGCTTTTTCGTCGGCGTGATGCGGTGCGTGATCGGTCGCGATGGCGTCGATGGTGCCGTCTTTTATGCCTTCGATGATCGCTTCGAGGTGCTCTTCGCTGCGAAGCGGCGGCGCCATTTTGGTGTTGGTGTCGTAACCCTCGACAATTTTGTCCGTCAGCGTAAAATGATGCGGCGTGACTTCGCAGGTGACATTGATGCCCTCGGATTTGGCACGACGAACGGCTTCGATCGCACCTTTTGTTGATACGTGGGCGATGTGAACGTGCGAACCGGTTTCCTTTGCGAGGATGATGTCGCGGACGGCGTCGATGTCTTCGGCAAGTGCGGGCATTCCCTTGAGGCCGAGCAGCAGAGAAATTTTCCCTTCGTGCATCACGCCGCCTGATGAGAGCGATTTGTCTTCGCAATGATCGATCACCGGTAGGTCAAAATCCTTCGCGTACTGCATCGCCCGACGCATTATCCCGGCGTTCGGCACCGGTCGCCCGTCGTCCGAAACGGCAACCGCTCCGGCAGCTTTCATCTCGCCCATTTCGGCGAGTTCCGAGCCGTCCGAAGATTTTGTGATCGCCCCGATGGGGAAGACATTGGCCAATCCCGCCCGTTCGGCCTGCTCGATCATATACCGCGTGATCGCGGCGTTGTCGTTGACGGGATGTGTATTTGGCATCGGACAAACGCTCGTCCAGCCGCCCGCAACCGCCGCCGCACAGCCGCTTGCGATCGTTTCCTTATGCTCCTGTCCCGGTTCACGCAGATGGACATGCATGTCGATAAAACCCGGTGCGACAAGTAGCCCGGCGGCGTCAAAAATCTCACAGTCGCTCGGCTGAGCATCACTAGGTTTGATCCACGTCGCGACTTTACCGTCCTCGATGAGGACAGACATGCCGGTATTTTCTTGAGCGGCCGGATCGATCAGATGGCCGTTTGCGATCAAAAGTTTCATTCTTTATCTAAAGACGAAGCCGCCCCAATTTCTCTTCCAAGAATTGGATGTAACATCATTGCGTTTACTACCGACATACTCAACGTCCGGGCCCCCACCGGGACGGAATTCGACCGTAATGTTTCCGCCCCCAAAAGTTATTACGCCGGCGTGTACCGCCGCTCCGCAAAACGGGGAGATGTTTAGATACGAAAGCGTCCCGTAAATATCACTGGAATATATTTTTTGCGGATTTGCCGGACAGGAAAAAGTACGGATACGGTTTTTGACGAGGCTGAGATCCAGATCGACTAACCGGTTTTGCCAGGTGATCGTGCGAACAAGCTTTGTAAGTTCTTCAAACCGAGCCTCAGCTCTCTTTTTCTCGGCGATAGTTTCAGAGTATAAACTACTGAGCCGTGGTGAGCGTGCCCTATCTGTATTGGCATTAGTAGTCCGAACGACAAGGCCCCTAAACGTTTCGAGATCCGCGATCGCCCTAGCAAGCCTCGTTTCGGAATCACGAGCCTGAGCAGCGGAATTTTTCAACGCATCGAGTCGACGTTCGAGCCCGTCGAGATATGGGTCTGCGCCAGCTGATGCCACGGTAACCTCGATCGTGCGGGTGATTAGCTGCCATTGGTCATCTTTTAATGTTTCGCCCTCAAGGACCAATGTCGTATCACCGGCACTTACTCCTCTAACCCTTAATTTGAGCTGGTCGGTGTCAAACAACTCGCCCTGAGCGATACGCGGGTTGCGCGATGTGGTCAGCTTAACCCGACGCCAGCTAACGCCGTTTTCACGGGTGTTAGCGAATTCTTGACCAAGGATCCTTTCGATCCCCAATACTTGATTTTTGCCCTGATCGACCTGCACAGGGAATTTTCCGGCGTTCGGATCTGCGACCGGGGCTGACCCTTTTGGTTCAACGGTGAGATCCCAGTCAAATCTAAATGATTCGGCTTTACCCTGAACACCGCCAACCATCCCGCCTCCGCCGTTTCCACCGCCTGCGTTGCCCGCCGCACGGTATGTGCCGGTAAGGGTGATGGTCGCTACTCCCTCGGCCAGACCTCTAATGCTGATGCGTCCAGTAGTTGCATTAAACGTGACGTTTGCAATTCCTTTCGCAGGGCTGACCCTGAGGATGAAATTCGCATTTGCGGGCCTCTTTAACAATCTGGTTTTTGTTTGATCGACCGCGACAGTAATTTTGCCCGGTGGTTTAGGTTGTGCAAAAACAGGTTGCATCATCCCAAATATCAAACCCAAAGCCAACGCAAGTGAGAAAATGACCGGCCGGAAAATGGTCACTGCTTTGTTCGTTGACGTCGTAAATAGTTTTTGCTTTTCCATTGATCTTTCCTCCTTTGCGCACGTTTCGTAACCCAAGCGTTAATGTTTGAAATTAACTTGTACTCGCACTGCCGCCGGTTGCTAAATATAATACAGCCATCCGAACAGCAACGCCGTATTTAACCTGATCTAAAATAAGCGAACGCGAGCTGTCGGCGACTTCGGATGCAATCTCGATGCCGCGGTTCATCGGGCCGGGATGCAGGACGATAGCGTCTTTTTTTGCAAGATCGAGGCGTTCGTTCGTCAGGCCGTAATGTATCGAATACTCACGTAGCGTCGGGAAGTAGGCCGAATCCTGACGCTCGCGTTGGATGCGGAGTATCATCACGACATCGGCTCCGTCTATGGCGTCTTCGATATGCGGACAAACCGTGAGTCCGTTCTCTACGAGATGAGCGAAATCAGTCGGGACGAGCGTTCCGGGGCCTGCGACGCGGACTTTTGCTCCCATTTTTGTGAGCAGATGAATATTTGACCGGGCGACGCGGCTGTGGAGTATGTCGCCGACGATCGCGACTTCGAGGCCCGCGATCTGTTTTTTGTGTTCGCGGATCGTCATCGCATCGAGCAGGGCTTGGGTCGGATGCTCATTTGCACCGTCACCGGCGTTTACGATCGCGGCTTTGCTCACCTTGGCAAGCTGATGCGGCACGCCCGCCGAGCCGTGTCGGACGACGATACAATCCGGTGCCATCGCGTCGAGATTGAGAGCGGTGTCGAGCAAGGTTTCGCCCTTAGACAGGCTCGACGATGAGACGCTGATGTTGACGGCATCGGCAGAGAGGCGTTTTGCCGCGAGTTCGAAAGATGTGCGGGTGCGGGTCGAGGATTCGAAAAACAGATTGATGATAGTCTTGCCGCGCAGGGCCGGAACCTTTTTGACCTCGCGAGTCGAGATCTCGCTAAAAGTTTCCGCTGTGTCGAGAATGCCGGTTATCTCCGCTGCCGTCAGGCCGCGAATACCAAGCAAGTCTCTTCTGCGAAATGGTTTTTCCATTCAAAAAAAGCAGGCCATCCAGCCTGCTTACGGTCTTTCAAAAATTCCAACTGCCTCGACATCGTCAAACTCTTTGAGCATGACCTTGATTATCTCGGATTGCTTGGTCGAAACGTATTTGCCTATAAAATCAGCCTGTATCGGCAGTTCGCGATGCTCGATGCCGCGATCGACCAGCACGGCGAGCTGAACCTTATTTGGTCGTCCAAAATCCATCAGTTGGTCGAGAGCGGCCCGGATCGTGCGGCCCGTGTAGAGCACGTCATCGACGAGGATGATATTTTTACCCTCAATGTCGTCCTCGAGCTCGGTGCGGTTGACGACAGGGTTTGCCCCGACGGTCGATAGGTCGTCGCGGTAGAGCGTGATGTCGAGGATGCCGTAAAGCGGACGCTCGCCTTCGAGGGCCTCGATCTTGTCGCGGAGCCGTTCGGCAAGCGGCACACCACGTCGGCGGATACCGACCAGATAGATATCTTTTGCGCCCTGATTTTTCTCGACGATCTCGGTCGCGAGCCGCCGCAGAGCGCGTTTCATCGCTGCCGCGTCCATGATCCTGGACTTTTCAACCAAATTTATTTCTTCACCCATTCGAGTACAAAAGTAACAAAGGCTAGTCTAAAGTTCAAAGTTTGAGGTTCGAAGTTTGTATAAAACCCGCCATTCACTAAAATCTAAAGCGTGATGTCAAAGCTCTGGCAGAGGATAATGCGGCCCGTAATGTTTGGCCTCGACGCCGAAAGGGCTCATGAGATGGGCATAAAAGCTCTTGAAATGGGGCTCGCATCGCCGTTTTATTCTGACGCGGGCGTCGACGGTTTTGGCGAGATCGAGCGTTTTGGGCTTAAGTTTGCAAATCCACTTGGGCTCGCCGCCGGTTTTGATAAGAACGGCTTCGCGGTCAATCAATTGGCGTCGCTGGGATTTGGTTTTGTCGAAGTTGGCACGGTCACCTATGAACCACAGCCTGGAAATACAAAGCCAAGAATGTTTCGTCTGCCTGAAGATCAGGGATTGATAAACCGGCTTGGTTTTAATAATGACGGAGCGGCCGCCGTTGCCGAAAGACTAAAAACCATCAATCGGAAATGCATCGTTGGCGTAAATATCGGCAAAAACAAAGAGGTCCCGAACGAAGAAGCGACAGAGAATTATCTCAAGAGCTTTGATCTTGTTCAGCCGGTTGCTGACTACGTTGCTGTAAATATCTCGTCGCCGAACACGCCGAATCTTCGTGAGCTGCAGAAAGCTGAGAGTTTAGATGAGTTGCTTGGCGCCTTAACGACGCGGAATCAAGAACTTGGATGGAGGCCGTTGCTCGTAAAGATCGCACCCGACCTGACAGAAGCCGAGATCGAGGCAATCGTAGATACATGCTTGCGCCACAAGATCGATGGCATTATCGCCACGAACACGACCATTTCACGCGAGGGGCTTATATCCAATATTGATGAGGCGGGCGGATTGAGCGGAAAGCCTTTGGCTAAGAGATCCAATGAAGTTATCTCGGCGATCTACCGATACTCGAAAGGAAAGCTGCCTATCTTCGGCGTCGGCGGTATATTTACTGCCGAGGATGCGTTCGCAAAGATCGCGGCAGGTGCTTCGCTTATACAGGCTTATACCGGATTTGTTTATGGCGGACCGACTTTCGCGGGGGACATTACGTTAGGACTTACAACTATTTTGAAAGAAAGGGGATTTGCGAGTCTAGATGATGCGGTCGGGTCGAAAGCTGCCTAAGGGCTTTTTCGTGCGGCTAAATGTTTGACAGTTTTGTTCAAGACGATATAATTATCGTTTTGCCTTTTAACGAAGTTTCGGCAAAATGAAAACCTTTTGACAATGATCATCGATCTGGCCAGTGTTGGGAAAAATCCGAAGACGATCGAACTCGAGTTCGAGCCGGCCGATATAGATCTCGATGATGGCATGCAGCTAGCGGAAAACGCGGCGTTTAACGGCCAGATCAGCCGCGACGGTACGCGAACACGAGTTGCCGGATGCATTGCAACTGTGGTCTCGACCGAATGTAGCCGCTGTCTCGAACCGGTCGCTAAGGATATCGACCTTGAGTTTGAGGCCGTATTTGTTGATGCGGCCGACGAGCCGACCGATGATGAGTTACAGCTCGCAGTCGAAGAACTCGATGAGTCGCTCATTACTGACGATAAGATCGACATGAGCGAGGTTGTCCGCGAGCAGTTGATTCTCGCGATGATCGAAAAGGTGCTCTGCCAAGAAGATTGTAAAGGTTTGTGTCCGCAATGCGGCGGGAACCGAAATTTGATAGATTGTAAGTGCGAAGAAAACGTTATTGACCCTCGATGGGCCGCACTAAAGAATTTGAAATAGTCCCGATAGTTCGGGGCCGACCTTTTGAGGTTTTAATTATGCCAAATCCAAAACGACGACACTCACATGCTCGCACGCGTACACGCCGTGCTCATGATGCTCTGAAAACGCCACAGTTTTATGCCGACAAAGATTCGGGTGAAACAAAACAGCCGCATCGCATCGATCCTAAGACCGGTATGTACAAAGGCCGGCAGATAATCGATGTCAAAGACGCCGAATAGTCCGTTGAAAATTACCAATTTTTGAGTTCTAATTCTAATCAATGACAGCACACAACGCGGGACTCATCGGGATGGGACACTCTTATCCGGAGGGCATTTTAACCAATGCCGATCTGGAAAAGATGGTCGATACCAACGATGAATGGATAACCTCGCGCACCGGCATCAAACAGCGCCACAAGGCGGCAGATAACGAATACACTTCGCAGTTTGCCGTTGCGTCTGCACGGCAGGCGATGGATCGCGCGGGTATCGAGCCAAAAGATATCGAAATCATCATCTGTGCGACCACTAGCCCGGATCAGATATTGCCCTCGACGGGCTGTCTGATACAGGCCGAGCTTGGCTGCGACAATGCAGCCGGGATGGATGTGTTTGCAGCTTGTTCAGGCTTTATCTACGGCATATCGATGGTCGAATCGATGATCCGCACCGGGCAGATTCGCTACGCTCTCGTCATCGGTGCCGAAGTCCTTACCAAATATGTTGATTACACCGACCGTACGACATGCGTGATCTTTGGCGACGGTGCCGGTTGTGCGGTGTTGGGGCCGGTCGCACATGACAAAGGCGTGCTCTCGACTAAGATCCGTTCGGATGGACGGTTTGAAGAATCGCTTTATGCACGCGGCGGCGGTACGAGGTTTGGCACGTCGCACGAAACGATCGACAACCGGATGCACTACTTTACGATGAAGGGCAATGAGATCTTCAAACTTGCCGTGCGTTCGATGGCTGACATCTCGGTCGAAATGCTTGAAAAAGCCGGCCGCAGTCTCGACGAGGTCGCGATGATCATCCCGCATCAGGCAAATCAGCGTATTACCGATGCCGTTGCGCAAAGGCTTGGCGTGTCCGACGACAGGGTTTACTCAAACATCGCTCAGACCGGCAACACCTCGTCGGCATCGATACCGATCGCCCTCGATGAGTGTTTGCAGAGCGGCAAGATAAAGGAAGGCGACCTTGTTCTGCTAACGGCATTTGGCGGCGGTGTGACTTGGGGAGCGAGCGTAGTGCAGTTTTAGATCTCAAATTTGAGATTTGAAATTTGAAATACAATGAGTAAGATCGCTTACATTTTTCCTGGACAGGGCAGCCAAGCTGTCGGCATGGGAAAGGATTTATTTGACAATTTTGCTGCTGCACGCGAAGTGTTTGAGGCGGCGGATGATGCACTTGGGTTTTCGCTTTCGGAAATGTGTTTTTCGGGTGACGAGGCCGATCTGCAATTGACCGCGAACACGCAGCCTGCGATATTGACCGCGTCGATCGCAGCATACACCGCGGCACGAGCCGAGGGTTTGCCTGAGCCGGATTTTGCCGCGGGCCATAGCCTTGGCGAGTATTCCGCATTGGTCGCGGCGGGTGTTTTGGATTTTGCGGATGCTGTGCAAACCGTGCGAAAACGCGGAACCTATATGCAGGAAGCGGTTCCGGTGGGGGTTGGTGCAATGGCTGCGATACTGGGTTTGGACGTCCCAACGGTCGAAGCAGGTTGTGCCGAAGCCGCGCAAGGGCAAGTATGTTCGCCTGCGAATATTAATTCGCCTTCGCAGATAGTTATAGCTGGTAACAGCGACGCGGTCGATCGAGCGTGTGAGATATTGAAAGAGAAAGGGGC
>JBEBGA010000484.1:0-1928 GCA_040081695.1 Pyrinomonadaceae bacterium | reverse complement strand
CACGCTCCGACGTGGGTCGCTCCGGCGTTTCAGAGTATCTATGAACGCGAGATCGGCACGAATTGGCACGAGATGGTTCGCGATGAGTTGGCTTGGGCGAAGGCGACTGACAAATTGTCTGACAACGCCATTTGGTCCTCGCATCAGGTGCTCAAGGAACTGCTGATCGCATTTATCCGCGAGCGAACGCGTGCTAAAGAAACCGGTGATGTTGACACTATCCACGAGCACGAGAGCACCAAGGGTTTATTCTCGCCTGACGTGCTTACCATCGGTTTTGCTCGCCGCGTCGCCGCTTACAAGCGTTGGGACCTGATATTTTCCGATCTCGAAAGGCTGTTGAAACTGGTCGACCACACCGAGCGGCCCGTTCAGTTTGTGTTCGCGGGCAAAGCTCATCCGCAGGATCGGGCGGCCAAGACCATCTTGCAAAAGCTGATGTCGATCAACCACGATTCAAATTGGCAGCGGCGTGCCGTCTTTATCGAAGATTACGATCAGGAAGTGGCCCGGTATCTCGTCCACGGCGTCGATGTCTGGATGAACGTCCCGCGTCGCCCAATGGAGGCCAGCGGTACGAGCGGCATGAAGGCCGCGATGAACGGCGTACTCAATTTCTCGATCCTCGACGGCTGGTGGATCGAGGGCTATAAGGAAATTAACGGCTATGCCATCGAGGGCCGGAACGCGGGCACCCTGACCGCCACCGACTCCGAGATCGACGCGGCCGATGCAGAGTCGCTCTATTCGACGCTCGAAAATGAGATAATTCCGACGTACTATTCGCGCGGCGAGGATGGTTTGCCGTCGGAGTGGATCGCAAGGATGAAAAATTCGATCGCGACATTGACTCCACAGTTTTCGAGCGATCGAATGGTGAGCGATTATTTGCTCAAGATTTACAATATTCTTTGAAAAGGAATAGAATCGAAGGGCGATTTTTTGCCCGCGAATAACGCGAATAAACGCGAATAGGAAGAAAAAAGATGGGCGAAATCGTCTACAAAGATGAGAGCTTTAAGATAATCGGCGCCTGTTTTGAAGTTTATAACCATAAGGGATTTGGTTTTACCGAACCGGTTTACCACGAGTGCTTGCTGCACGAGTTTTCGCTACAGGGAATTCCGTTCGTCTCCCAGCCCCAGCTTCCTCTAACCTATAAAGGGCTGCCGCTGCTTCACAAATTCAAGCCTGATTTTATTTGTTATGAGAAGATCGTTGTTGAGATAAAGTCTATGTCGGCATTGACGGATGCTCACCGTGCCCAAACCTTGAACTATCTTCATGCGACCGAATTCGAGCTCGGTTTGCTAATTAATTTCGGTCAATTTCCAAAGCTGGTCTACGAGAGACTTGCATACAATAAGCGGAATCAAGCCGCTACATACTACGAGGTGTTGGGAAACCGAATAGATTTCTAACGGTTTTTTATTCGCGTTCATTCGCGTTATTCGCGGGCAAAAAAATATGCAGAGTCATCAATTCAACACCGGCGTCATCCGCGGTACCGAAATTTTTCGAGAGGCCTGGGAGCTGATGAAAGATCAGTATTGGCTCATCTTTGGTGTCACGATAGTTGGCATGCTGATCGGCAGTGCTGTGCCGGTCGTGATCATGGGGCCGATGATGTGCGGGATTTATCTGTGTCTGTTCGACAAAATGGAGGGCCGCGAGGTCAAATTTGAGAGGCTGTTCAATGGGTTTGAGTTTTTCGGCCCGAGCCTGATAGTCGCGATCGTGATAATGGTGCCGATGATCGTCCTTATTTTTGCGATCTATATTCCGATGATCGGTATTGCGATGGCCGGGCCGCGCCTCAGCGAATCGGAGGTGATACCGTTGCTGATCGGAACGGTCGCTTTTGAGGTCGTCGTCGCCTTCATCATGGTGTGTTTTCACACACTGCTGATCTTCTCGTTTCCGCTGAT
>JBEBGA010000133.1:0-7676 GCA_040081695.1 Pyrinomonadaceae bacterium | reverse complement strand
TTTCATCTTGCCAAGGGCGACGATCTCAGCCATCTCCTCGCGGCACATCGAAAAAAACTCTAATAAAACCTGCTTCTTTTCTGAGACGTCGGGAATATACGGCTGGTTGCCTGCTAGCACATCGGCAAACTGGCGAAATATCCAAGGGTTTTGCATCGCCCCACGTCCGATGAGGATCCCATTGACCCCGGACTCGCGCCATTTTTTCATCCCATACTCGATCGTCGTGATGTCACCGTTCCCCGAAACGGGTATCGAGACCGCCTCCTTGACCTGTTTTATAAGGTCCCAATTGGCAAGGCCTTTGTAACCCTGTTCGCGTGTTCGCCCATGTACCTGAATATGTTCGACACCGCATTGTTCTGCCATCTTAGCAACATCGACAACGTTGATCGACGCGTCCGTATAACCAGTGCGCAGCTTGAGTGTAAGCGGAATAGTGATCGTTTTCTTGATCTCTTTGAGGATCGCTTCGAGCAGAGCGGGTTCGCGAAGCAGCCCCGAACCGCCGCCGTTCTTGACGACTTTTGGAGCCGGACAGCCGCAATTTACATCGAGGATATCGGCACCGACCTCTTGGGCCATCTCGGCCCCCATCGCCATCCGATCGACCTTGCCGCCAAAGATCTGCACGGCATAAGGCCGCTCTTCTTCATCAAAACGCATCTGGCGTTTCGATTTAGGATTATGCCGCGTCAGCCCCTCGACCGAAACAAACTCAGAAACGACCAAACCGACACCGCCCCGCCGCTTGATCAGCCGGCGAAAGGTATAGTCCGTCACGCCCGCCATCGGCGACAGGATAAGCGGCGGATCTATAACGATGTCTCTGATCTTAAAGGGTTTCATGCCAAATCCAGAACGAACCTCATATTATATCGAATCAAGATGCTCCTGATAAAGGTTGAAAAACTTCCCTACATGAAAGCCGTCCATGATCATATGATTTGCCTCAACCGAAAGCGGCATTAATTTGCGATCGCCATCGTCGTATATTTTACCGAAAACTATCCTTGGTATCGTCTGTTCACGGTCTAGCCGGCTAGCATGCTTAAAACTCGTGAATGAGACCCACGGAATGACTGAGCAATATATCAGATCCGAACGATCAGATTCGACGTCAAAAGACTTTAGCTTACGGTACTTTTCTCTGGCGGCTTTTCCCGATCGGTCAAACGCAACAATATCATCCTGCATTTCGAAGTAAGCAAAAGAAAATGTCTCATCGTCATTGAGGATCGTCTGAGTCGCATGGATGCGGTCAAATTCGACAAGCCTACCGTCCACCTTACGGATGCGAAACTCGCGTATGCCATTAGCTGTCAAGAGCGAATAATAAAGAGCTCCAAGTGAGACCGCGATATTCTGTTCCTTGCAAAACCTATAGAGCCGGCTCACGTCTATCATCGCGGTAAAATTAAAAAACGGATCTTCATAATCCTTGAAAAGGTCGTATGTTGCCCTTCGTGGCCATGTTTTCAGATCTAGCTCTTTATACATTCTAAAATGAAGTGGTTTACCGCTAATTTATCTCATACATTTTGCACAAAAAAATTAACATCGTTTGGTTTGAATAATTACCAAAAGTGATTTAATATTCCGCCAGTTTCCAATTTATTAACGTCGATTTAGCGAATTTGTCACATCGAAAATAGAGTTTTTTCTAAGGTTTAGCACCTTCGAAATTCGCCATCGGTAAACAAGCTATACCGTTCGTTTAGTTTCAGCCGCTTTGACAAAAAGCGTGAAAGCGTTGCTGATTTACCCCTTTTACAACTTACAAAGGAGAAAAATAATGTTACCTCGAAACCTCGAACAGCAAAAACGATGGTTATCAAGAATCGCTGTTTGTCTGGCCCTAGTTACTACGACGGTTATCGCCGCGTTAGGACAGGACAGTACGTCGGGAGCGATCCAAGGCTCGGTACAAGATGAGCAGGGTGCGGTCGTTGCCGGTGCAACAGTCGAAGCAAGAAATGTCGGAACCAATTTTACCAAGACATTTACGACCGATGGCGAAGGTCGCTTCACTCTATTATCAATGCCTCCGGGACGCTATGTGGTTTCCGTGACGAAATCCGGATTTGCAAAGCTAAACCAGGAGAACGTTGATGTAACGGTCGGACGGTTGGTCTCTCTACCGGTCACCCTAAAAGTGTCAGGCGTCAGTGGCGAAGTAACGGTAACGACGACTTCGACCATCGACGCGGCAAAGATCGAATCGAGTACGACCCTCAATGATAAAACCATTAGCAACACGCCGATCTTAGGCAGGAAATTCGAGGACCTTTTAACATTAACGCCGGGCGTCAGCATAACGCAGGGCCCCGACGGTGACGAGATCAATTTTGCCGGGCAGAGAGGCGTTTTTAACAACGTCAGTCTCGATGGCGGCGACTATAACAACGGCTTTTTTGGGGAACAGGCCGGCGGCCAACGAGCCGCGATCGACATCTCCCTCGACGCGATCAAGGAATTTCAGGTGATCGCGACCGGAGCAGGTGCCGAATACGGCCGAACCGCAGGCGGCATTATCAATGTGATCACCAAATCGGGCACGAATACAGTAAACGGCAGCTTGTTTTACAACCTGCGTCACGAAAAGCTGTCCTCAAAAACTTCGGACGGCAAATCACTAACTGATTTTCTTCGCCAGCAGTTTGGCGGCACGATTGGCGGCCCGATCAAGAAAGACAAAGCTTTTTATTTCTTTGCTATCGAAGGCATCAGGGAAAATCTGACCCGGCCAAATTTAAGTGCTGTCATCGGAACTCCTTGTTCTGTGGCGTCGCCGACATTGGCGGCAAACGAGGCTCTGATCATCTCAAGCGCTGATTGCCAGCGCAGGGCCTTGCTTAATTTCTTTCAAACGAACCGCACCCAAAACGAAGGCGTTCCGATCGATCGCAGCATCAGGAACACCGCATTTCTCGGTAAGTTTGACGTTGACATAAATGCGAGCAACAAACTCGGAGTTTCTTTCAATTTTGATTATTCGAAAAACAACAATCAGACGTTTGATGTTCCAACATACGGCACCTCAGCAAATGGCACCGAAGGGCCGTCAAAGATCAATGTTTTCAACCTGAATCTTTTCACTACACTTTCGCCGACAATGGTGAATGAGGGTCACTTTACTTATTCGCGCGAGGACCGTCCGCGTGGTGCGACCAAATCGAACGTTCCCGCTGACACGGCAATCGGATTTGGAACGACATTTAGATTTGGCAATCCGTTCTTTCTGCAGCCTGGTGTCGATGAAACGTTTTGGCGCACGCAGATCCGCGACAGTCTGTCTATTATCAAGGGCAGGCATACGATCAAGTTTGGCGGCGAGTGGCTGCACAGCCTGAACGATCAGGTTTTTCGCGGCTTCTTTACGGGACGTTACATATTTGATTCGGTCAACGGATTTTTGCGTTACACGTCAGGTGCGGCCGCAAATGGTTTTGGCAATAATGCGATGCTTTGTTCAGGCGGAACCTGGATCACGGTAGGTGCTCCTTTTAACCAGACTTGTCCGGCCGGACAAACTTCTGGGACGCCACTGTTGCTGTATCTACAGGCGGCAGGCCCAACGGCACTCGCGACCGATGCTGCAGGAGCGTCGAGGATCAAAAATGAGGACTTCGCTCTATTTGTACAGGACAAGTGGCAGGTAACGTCAAACTTTACCTTCAATTACGGATTGCGTTGGGAGGCTCAGATATTTCCTAAACCGACGGTTGCTCCGAGTGCCACTGCTTACGGCAAATTCTTGAACAATCCGTTGTTCCCGTCTGACGGCACGCTGCATAGCGACAAAAAGATGTTTCAACCGCGCGTCGGCTTTGCGTGGGATATCGCCGGTAACCAGCGAACTGTACTGAGGGCGAGTTTTGGAATTTACGGAGCGCGTCAAAACATGCTCTCGCAGGTTGGTTCGATAACGACCAACGGCGTTCAGCAGCAGACAATAGCGGGGGGCCAGTTTGCTAACGCGTCCGTGCGGCCCGCGTGGCCGGGTCTCGTGACGCCGACCGCCGGTTCCTGCTCGACGATCAATAACTTCTCAGCTGCGGGGCCGTTCGTTAATCCGTTTCCGTGCTTTAGCGGTGTACGCGTGTTTGACCGTAATTACAAAAACCCACGTATTTACACGGCAAACATAGGTTTTGAGCAGGAGATCGCCGCTGATTGGGCGTTGTATTTTGACTTTACCTTCGCGAGAGGGCGTCAACTGACTCGATTCTTGAATTTCAACCGCAAACTTAATTCTGCCGGATTTCCGATCTTTGGTGACTATCTCGGCGAGGTTTTTGTCACAACATCCATCGGACGTTCACAGTATTTCGGATTCACGACAGGTATCCGAAAAAGGTTTAGCAACAACGTACAACTTGAGAGTAACTATGTTTGGTCGAGGGACCGGGATGATGATTCTAATGAACGCGACCCTTTCACGGACCGATCGTTCAACATAAACAATCCGGGTGGCGATTACGCATTGTCAGACAGAGACATCACCCACAAGTTCAACCTCTTTGCCTACATAGAAATGCCGTGGAAAATAGAATTTACACCAAGAGTTCAGGCCCGGTCAGCCCAGCCTGCGACACCTGCAACGCAGACTGCGACCAACCGTAATACGCTGAGAAAGGATAATAAGTATTTTTCTTTTGACTGGCGTCTGTCGCGGGCATTCAAACTCTCGGAAAGAATTGAGTTGATACCTCAGTTGGAAATGTTCAATACATTTAACAACAAAAACTATATCAACTCGTCATCCTTACCGGGAAACCAAAGTTCACTTAACGCACCAAGCCTTTTTAACTTTGACGGCTATCTGCGGCAAGGAATTGGCGACCCAAGACAATTACAAGTATCGGTAAGATTGAGATTCTAATCATACTGGATGCATGAATTGAAAGGCTCAGTTTCACATGAAACTGAGCCTTTTTTTTAACGTCCCGTGCGATCTACGCACAAAAGATCAATAATCTATGCTTTCTTACGATTTTTAATAACAAAGATCAGCCCGAGCACGAAAACAAGAAATGAAAAGAAAAGCACAATGATGCCTGGGATTATGCCGAGCATTGCCTCTTCCCAACTAGTGCGGCCGTTGGTCATTGGCACGAGTGCCGCAGAGATGACCGTCACGGCCAGACCGAGCAAAACGCCGAGTATACCTAGTATCATCACGACTTTCCAAAGCATAAGTTGTTCTCCTTTAGCTGTTAGCTACGACAGAAACTATTTCGTCGCTTTCTTCAGCTCAATGCCTGTCGCCTCAAATGAGACCTCGGTCACCGTGCCGTCTGCGTTGCGGTTGTCAAACTTCGCACCGTCGTCTTCGATCATATGATCTACCTCGGCTTTTGACAGAGTCTTGACCTGAACCGTACCCTCGACGCGAGCTTTTGCCCCAGCCGACTGGAGCGGGATAAAGAACGCGTGGCCCTTCATCTTAACGCGGACGCTCTTGCTATCTTTGTTTTCGGCAACCTCAGCCCAACATCCCTCGGTCTTGCACGAACGAACAATGACCCCCTCGATCCGCACCATTTTACCAGCATATTTCGACGGGTCTTTGAGAATTTTGTTTAGCGAAACTTTTTTCGCACTGCCGATAGTGTCGCCGCGCTTCAGATACGAATCCGACGGGATCGCCGCCGTCTTGTCCTGCTCCGTCGGCTTTGCCTTGTCTTTCATGTCCTCTTGGGCAAACGCCGTGAATGAAAGAGCTAAAATAATAATTGCTAGATTAAAAAACGTTTTCATAATTATCTCCCTTGAAAGTAAAACTAAATTATAACAAAGGCGTGGTTATTTCGCCTCAAACGCCACCTTTCCATGTACAACTGTAATTAACACCTTGGCGTCACGTATCTTGTTCGTATCAACCGTAAAAATATCATCCGATAGCACTACGAGATCCGCCAGCTTGCCTACCGCGAGCAAGCCTTTCTGGCTTTCCTGAAACTCAGCGAAAGCCGAGCCGAGCGTGTATGCACGAACCGCTTCGTCGACGGTGAGCGAACGGCCGCCGCTGTTGACGGCCGCGTGGATCCCAAACAATGGGTTGAGATCGGTTATCGATGCGTCGGAACCAAAAGCGAGCGTCACATTCGAATCCATCATGGCTCGAAGATCATCGCTCCCCGCTCCGAATAGGTGCGGCTGCATCGAAGCAATAATGTTTGAGCGCGAAAGCCGCCGAACATCGCCCGGCGTCATTCGAGCTGCGTGTTCGATACGAAAACGCCGGTCGCGACGCCCGTTAGCAACAATTGCCTTTTCAAATGCCGTGAGAGCAGTCGTATTCGAACGCTCGCCAATGGCATGTATCATCACGTGCAAACCGGCTTTGTCGGACTCGGCGATCGCGTCGGTCAATTCAGCCAATTCATCGTCGCTGCCGTGCGTAAACCCTTTGACACAGCCGCGGCGAACGACCGAGTTGCCGGTAGCGGCACGATACCCCGCTGAAATTGCTTTCCGGCGGTCGCTAATTCCGACGCATTCGTACACACGCGTCTTTAATTTTCCGCTTTCGGCTAATGTATTGAGGATCGCGAACAGATCGTCCGAATGCACATCCTGAACACTGGTCACGCCGAGCGACGCGGCATAGTTGCTTGCCGTCTCGGAGATCTCAGGCCAGTTTCGCTCGTGGTCAAGCGGCACTTGCCCTCTGATCCGTGTGACCAACTCATTCGACACCACCGCTTCGGCGGCGGAGATCTTTGCGCGTTTTAGTGCAGCCGAATTGACCATCGCAAACTTATGATCCGCGAGATAGATCAAAACCGGATTGTCGGGACTTACCGCATCGATCTGTGCGATCGTCGGCATCTCGTTGGATGACAAACTTAGACCTGCGCCAATGATCCAACGCCCTCTTGGCAAAACGCTTGCATAAAACGCGATGCGATCTAAAACCTCTTGCCGTTTGCGCAGCTGTCTGGCATCTAGATGAGAAAACTGATTGCCGATACCTGTGAAATGGACGTGAGAGTCGTTAAAGCCGGGCAGCACGAGTTTGCCGGCCGCATCGATAACGCGAGTTTTGTCAGTAGCAAGTTTGCGGATCTCAATGGTCTTGCCGACCGCGAGGATGCGGCCGTTTGCGACCGCCAGAGCCTCGGCTTTTGGCACACGCGTGTCCATTGTCCGAATATTCGCGTTGATCAAAATAAGATCGGCCGATGTTTGGCCATCGACCGAAAGTAAAAAAACACAGATCAATAATGTCGCAAAAATCGCTGACTTCATTTTTGCTCGAATACAACCTTGCCGTTCACGACCGTCGTCAGAACTTTAACGTCTCTGATCTTAACCGGATCGATCATAAAAATATCGTCGGATAAAATTACAAAATCCGCGACTTTGCCGACCTCAAGCGTGCCCTTCACGCTTTCCTGAAACTCACCGTAAGCCGAGCCGTAGGTGAATGCTCGAACTGTTTCGTCAACGCTGATCTTCTGCTCGGGAATCCAGCCGTTCGGATTTTTGTCGTCGAGCGTGCGGCGCGTGACGGCTGCATATACACCAAACAAAGGATTTAGCGGTGCGACGGGCGAGTCAGAGCCGAACGCGAGAATTGCTCCCGAGTCGAGCAAAGTGCGAAACGCGTAAGTTCCCTTGATGCGCTTTTCGTCAAGACGCTTCCACGCCCAACGGCCATCGTCGAT
>JBEBGA010000132.1:0-7696 GCA_040081695.1 Pyrinomonadaceae bacterium | reverse complement strand
CGACCGCCCCGCGACGCTGAAATTCAAGCATTGCCTCAACGTGCCTCGCCATCGAGTCCATCGCGGCTTGCTCGTAAGCGGTTTGGTCACGCTTACGAAACTCCGCGGCTTCTTCGACCGAGTAACCCACAGGAATATAGCCCATCAACACATCGTGGGCGGATGTTTGATCGGTCACCACATCAGGAACGACGCCGCGTTCGAGCAACTGCCACAGCACTTCAGCCGCGTTACCGCACAATGCAATAGATTTGGCCTCTTTCGCTTCGACCGCAGCATTTACGAGAGCGAGAGCATCGTCGAGATTTTTCGCCGCGACATCAACCTGTTTCAGCTGCAATCTTCGCTCAATACGCCACGGATCGACATCAACCAGCAGCCCCACACCATCATTAAACGTGATCGCCTGAGCCTGAGCACCGCCCATTTCGCCAAGTCCGGCTGTCAGCACAAACTTTCCAACTAGCGAACCCCAACCGTGCTGCCGTGAGAGCGAGCCAAACGTCTCATATGTGCCCTGCAAAATGCCTTGCGTGCCTATGTAGATCCACGACCCCGCCGTCATCTGGCCGTACATCATCAGCCCGTCGCGTTCGTACTGGTCGAACTGCTCCTGCGTCGCCCAGTGTGGGACGATGTTAGAATTCGCCAGCAAAACGCGCGGCGCGTCAGTGTGAGATTTGAAAACACCCACCGGCTTGCCCGATTGCACCATCAGGGTTTCGTCCTCGTTCAACTCACGCAAGCATCGCAATATCGCGTCAAACGATTCCCAATTCCTCGCCGCCTTTCCACGCCCGCCGTAAACAATCAGATTATCCGGATCAAACGCCACTTCCGGGTCGAGATTGTTCTGTATCATCCGATACGCGGCCTCGATCAGCCAGTTTTTGCATGATAATTCGGTACCCGTTGGCGCTTTTATTACTCTGTTCATAAGTATTTGAGATTATGATAGCGTCAATTCGTTTTGAGCGAAAACGTGGTAACATTTTCCGCAGTTCAACGTAAGGAATTAGGTATGAAAATGACAAAATATTTGATCGCAGTTTTTGCAATGGTAACCCTTACCGCCATTTCGGGACTTTCGCAAACGACAAATAAGCCTTCTGACCCAAACTTTGACGCGGCTTTGGCTGCGAAGCTTGGTGCGGACGAGCGCGGAATGCGTCAGTACGTGATGTGTTTTCTAAAGACCGGCCCGCTGAAGGTTGACGACAAAGCGAAAGTAGCCGAGCTGATGAAGGGGCATTTTGGGATGATCAATCGGCTCGCCGATGCGGGCAAGTTGATCATTGCCGGGCCTTTTATGGAAGGCGGTGACTATCGTGGAATTTATGTTTTTGACGTGAAGACGATCGATGAGGCAAAAGCGCTAACAGAAACCGATCCATCCATTAAAGAGGGCTATTTCAAAGTTGAGTTCATTAAATGGTATGGATCTGCGGCATTAATGGAAGTTAACGGAACTCACAAAAAGATAGCCAAGGCAAACCCGTAAATGCAGAACGCGGATCTCATTATTCATAACGCCGGACAGCTTGTCACGTGTGCATCCAGCGGCCGCCCAAAGCGAGGTGACGCGATGCTCGATGTCGGTATTATCGAGAATGGTGCCGTCGCGCTAGCGGACGGCAAGTTTGTAGGTGTCGGCAAATCAGAAGAGATTTTACGAGATTTTAAAAGCGACGAGATGGTCGACGCCGAGGGGCGGGTTGTTTGTCCCGGATTTGTCGATCCGCACACACATATCGTTTTTGCCGGAGATCGGCTAAATGAGTTTGAGTTAAAGATAAAAGGGGCGGCTTATCTTGAGATTCTTGCGAACGGCGGCGGCATAATCTCGACCGTAAGACAGACAAGGGAGGCGTCAGTCGAATCGCTCGTTGTGCAAAGCCTTACACGCCTCGACAAGATGCTCGTATGCGGCACGACAACTTGCGAGATCAAAACGGGTTACGGCCTAGATACTGCAACCGAGCTGAAAATGCTTGAGGTCATCGCCGAGCTCGACCGCTTACATCCGATCAGCATTGTGCCGACATTTCTGGCAGCCCACGCTGTCCCGCCAGAGTTTAAGGCAGACCCTGAAAAATATGTTGATCTGGTCTGTGACACAATGCTGGCGGAAGCATGGAAATGGTTTGTCGCATCCGACTTTCATGGTCGAGTGTCGTTTTTTTGCGATGTGTTTTGCGAGAACGAAGCCTTTTCTCTCGTTCAGTCACGGCGAATATTGGAGTCGGCAAAAGGGCTTGGGTTTAAGATCAAGGCACACGTAGATCAGTTCACTAATCTGGGCGGGGCAAGGCTAGCGATAGAGTTGGGGGCAACCTCGATCGATCATTTGGATGCCATTTCTGACGAGGAGATAGATCTGCTCGCACAAAGCGATACGGTCGGGATGGTGATACCCACCGAAAATTTCAATGCCGGAAAGACTAACTTTGCCAACGCACGGAACCTCATCGACTCCGGTTGTGCGGTCGCTCTCTCAACCGATTACAATCCCGGCTCGGCCCCGTGTCCGTCGCAGCCAATGGCGATGGCGATCTCTTGTCGTTATCAAAAACTGCTTCCTTCCGAGGCTTTTAATGCGGCGACAATAAATGCGGCATACGCGATCGGACTTGGTGAAACAGTTGGTTCGATCGAGGTGGGGAAACGAGCGGATGTAACTATCTTCGAAACCCACGATTATCGGCAAATAGCCTACGAATTCGGCGGAGATCTTGTCGCTGCGGTTTATTCTGCCGGTATCGCAGTCTGAATCTTCATCCCATTTTGTGCTAATCTCTGATTGTTTATGGCCTCTGAGATCATCATCGACGGCGAAAGCCTCACATTTGAACAAGTTATAGCCGTCGCTTACGGCACACCCGGCGAACCGCGTGTTGTTCTTTCGGATACTGCGAAAGCAGCAGTTGACCGTTCCGCTACGGCGGTGCAAAAACTGCTTGATCGCGGCGAGATAGCGTATGGTATTACGACCGGTTTTGGTGCGTTCAAAGATAAAATAATCAGCCGAGAGGAGGTTGAGCAGCTACAGCGGAATATCGTTGTAAGTCATGCCGTCGGTGTCGGCAATCCATTTGATGTTCCCACAACAAGAGCAATCATGCTCATTCGTGCGAACACGCTCGCTCGCGGATTCTCAGGCATTCGGCTAACGACACTCCAACTAATCCTCGAATTCCTAAATCGAGGTGTCCATCCAATTATTCCCGAAAAGGGAAGTCTCGGTGCCAGCGGTGATCTGGCCCCGCTTGCTCATTTTGCCTGCGTCATGATCGGCGAAGGCGAGGCTGAGTATAATGGCGAAACGCTTCGTGGGGCTGACGCTTTAGCAAAAGCCGGACTTTTGCCGGTAACGCTTGCCGCTAAAGAAGGTCTCGCCCTAACTAACGGTACAACGGTGATGACCGCTGTCGGGCTGATCGAAACGGTAAAGGCGCGCAAGCTCGCCGAGCTTGCCGACGTAAGCGGTTGCCTAAGCCTTGAGGCCCTTCACGGTACGACGTCAGCTTTTGACGAACGAATTCACGCCGTTCGTCCGCATCCGCGACAGATCGAATGTGCAGCAAATTTACGCTCGATGCTTACCGACAGCGAGTTTGTTCGCGATTTTGATCCGTCAAATGTTCAAGATGCCTATACGCTCCGCTGTATGCCGCAGGTTCACGGCGCCTGCCGCGACGCCGTTTTATACGCTGAGTGGTTACTGAAACTCGAGCTAAATGCCGTCACCGATAACCCGCTCATCTTTGTTGACGGCGACAACATCGAGGTCATCAGCGGCGGTAATTTTCACGGCGAGCCGCTCGCCCTCGCATTTGATTATCTGACGATCGCCTTGACTGAGCTTGGAAATATCTCGGAACGCCGCATCATGCGTTTAACGGACGAAGCGTCAAACGCTCATATCCTGCCTCCGTTTCTTACCGAATGCGGAGGACTAAATTCAGGGTTTATGATCCTGCAATACACAGCCGCCGCTCTTTGCACTGAGAACAAGATTCTCGCACATCCCGCCAGCGTCGATACAATACCGAGCTCGGCAAATGTTGAGGACCATGTGTCTATGGGAGCGACGGGAGCGTTAAAGCTGCGGCAGGTGGCTGAGAATCTTGAGACGATCCTATCGCTGGAACTGATGTGTGCCGCACAAGGCGTAGATTTCCGCAAAAAAGTGCTTGGTGCTAACAAAAACCTTGGCAACGGAACGCGAGATATCTACAATCGTATCCGAGCGGCGGTACCGTTTATTGAAAAAGACGAGTATCTCAAAGACCACATTGAATCCGTGCGTGCGATCGTCGCCAATATATAAATTTATGTTGAAAATACCTAGATCCATCATTTGCTGTTACGTTCTTGCCTTTGCCTTGGTAAGTTGCGGGTCCGCGTCGCAGCAAATAAACTCGACGAATAACGCCATGCCTGAAACCGAGCAAAAACAAGATTTCTACAGGAATCTGCCAAGAGGCTTTGCAATGCCGACGAATGACGCGGAAAGTCTGTTGCTACGCGAATACGGCTCCGTTTATGTCGCTCGGGGCGGCGTGACTCCACCAAGCCGAATCGTTTTTAGAGATGAGGCTGATGTTGCGGCTTTTCAAGCAGGATTAAGAAGTTCGTCAGAGAACATAGGCGGCACGAACGTTGAACTACAAGCAGCGGCGATGAATGCCTTGCTCGAAGCCCGAGCCGAGGCTCAAAAAAACAGGCTTACGATCTCGCCACGCGGGGCAGATTCAGCCCGACGCGGCTATCAGCAAACCGTTACCCTATGGGCGAGCCGTGTAAATCCGGGATTTACTTATTGGGTAGGGAGAGGCCGTGTGTCGGCTGCTGATGCAAAGCGCATCAAATCTCTGTCGCCCTTTGGCCAAGTCCCCGAAATACTTAGCCTTGAGCAACAGGGAATTTATTTTGCAAAATCGCTCGACAAATCCATCATCTACTCCGTCGCGCCTCCGGGCACGTCACAGCACCTGTCGATGCTCGCACTCGATGTCAAGGAGTTTGAAAATGCCAGGGTGCGAGAGATATTAGCAAAACACGGCTGGTATCAGACGGTCACATCAGATCTACCGCATTTTACTTATCTTGGTGTCGCAGAAAAAGACCTGCCGAGCCTTGGGCTCAAGCAGGTTACAAACAGCGGGCGTGTGTTCTGGGTTCCGGATATATAAATCCTGCCTCCTACTATTACTGCTTCCAAACTTTTATCCACGAAACAGTTCCCGCATGGCGTATTTGCAGCATCCAGCCTTCACCAAACTCTTCACAAGCACCATCACCTTTTCGATCGCGGCCCTCGTGTTCGCAGGTGCGGACTCGCAGACCTTTAGGGACGGTGATTTGAGTTGCCGAGTCATTTGCGATCATGCCAAGCCTCCCGCCGTTAGCCATAAAAGTGCCCACTCCAAACATTCCTGACTCTCTATTACCATAGACGGTAACAACATCATTTGGTGGATTCGTGCCCGTATCGTCACGGGTGACGATGATCCAAGACGCCGACCGCGGGTAGATCAAATTCGTCGCAATACCGGTTGGACGCTCACAATTGCCCGACCCACCTCGACTATCTCCTTCGTTCTCGCAAAGCATTACTCGATAACCTTTACCGATGACCAATGACATCGCCGAATCATTTTGCATCCCGTTGATCACGCCTCCGTCTGCACGATAGATACCAGGCCCAAAAAGCGCGGAGTTTCCCTGCAGATCTCTTTGGTCGAAGATCGTTACTCCGATATCGTTTGTAAGGCCGGCTTGGGTTGCTCGTGCGAGAGCCCCGGGTTCAACGTCAGCAAGAATGGCCTTGAATTGGGAATAGGTTTGAGCTTGGCCGCCTGTCTGTTTTCGTAGTTCTTCTTGCGTAGTGGTCGGCCTAACATCGTTGCCATTCATTCGCTTGTTAAAAAGATCCGAATATCCGCCCTGAGCTGACATCATCGTAACCGAAACTAAAACTGATCCGAGCAAAGCGGCTGTCCGGCCAATAGATCTTTGAATTTTCATCATATTCCTCCGATAAAAATGAACCTGTCCGAGGGAGCAAATTTACATTGGGGGAGATGTACTCAAATATTTGCGAACAGAGTAACTCAGCCCAGTATTTGTGTCAAACAAATAAGGCAGACTGGGTATGTGGTTAAAGTGGGATCCTGAAGATGAGAATGTATCTTTTTATATGAGATTTCAAATCTAATATTTCAAATCTGAGCGAAGCGAATGGTACACCCGGCAAGATTCGAACTTGCGACCCTCTGATTCGAAGTCAGATACTCTATCCAGCTGAGCTACGGGTGCGTGACCAAAATTGATTTTATGAGGTGGGAGCCTCATTTGCAAATAAGGGACTAGCTGCCCTGCAATGTTCGAATGTGCTTGACGATCGCTTTGACCTCATCGGGCTTTAGCTTGTCTTTGAATGCGGGCATTCCATCCTCAGGAAATCCGTTGTTGATATAACCGATAAATTTGTCGTCAGTCTTTTCTTTCATCTTCGCGGTCGTGATGTCGTCCGGGTCGATCGATTTACCCTCGACTGTCACTTTGCCACCCTTGCCGGTGTCCTTGTGGCAGATAGAACAATTCATGGCGTAGAGCTCTTTACCTGAATTGGCCTCAGCAACTGGAGCGGGATTGATCGTCGCGGCCGGTGCAGCTGCGTTTTGATTAGCTTTCGGTGCGGTGTTATTCGCAACCGGAGTATTAGCGGCCTGTCCGCAGGCGGCGATAAAGATCGCGGCAGTTGCAGCGATGAGGGCAAGTTTTAGATATTTCATTCTACGGGTCTCCAAAAAATTTGAATTAAGCCAGCGAAAAGTTTAACTTATGTTCAGTTCAACACAAAATATCTCGCTCAGCTATCAATTATGAAAAGTCTTTTATTCGTCGCGGCCGCAAGTTTCATCCTTTCGATCACATCGTTTGCCCAAGGCAATGTCACAAAATTAACCGTCGCCGGGCTCAAGGCTGAGGTCACCGTTACACGTGACGGACGCGGTATTCCGTATATCGAAGCCAAAAACGATGCCGATCTGTATTTTGCCCAAGGCTACATTACCGCCAGCGACCGTCTGTGGCAGATGGACCTGATGCGGCGTGTTGCGAGAGGCGAGACGGCTGAGCTGTTTGGACAACTGGCTCTCGAAGGCGACAAACGCTGGAGGCGATTTGGTTTTGCGGCGTTGACAGAGACAGCCGCGCAGAATCTCAACCCGGAGATGCGAGTTGCGATGGACGCTTACGCGAGCGGCGTGAATGCTTACATCGCGACGCTCGATGACAATACGAAACCCGTCGAAATAAAGATCCTCCAGTACAAGCTGCGTCCGTGGACGGTGGCTGATTCGCTTGTGATCGGAGCTGTCCTTGCCGACGCTCTCAGCAATACCTGGCAGATGGATCTGTTGCGGCAACAGCTTTCAGTGATTCCAAAAGACAAGTTAAACGATCTGACAAATCCGGTGACGCCGAGCGATGTTGTGCTTTTTGGCAAAGACAAAGGCGGAAACCCAAGCGGTAGTGCGGGTGCCTCAACGTCAGGTAACACACTCCCTACCGGTCGTGTTTCCGCCTCGACCATTGCGTCAGCTCAAAAAGACGAACAGCTACGCAAAGATTCGCTCGAGATGCTTGGGCTTTACGCTGAGGATCTGGCGGCGAGTATCAACTGGGT